>JAFGUR010000083.1 GCA_016938425.1 Fusobacteriaceae bacterium | reverse complement strand
GTTAAAATGAAATCTAATTTGATATTAATAGGTTTTATGGGGAGTGGAAAGAGTACTGTAGGGAAAATACTGTCTAAAAGCTTAGAAATGAAATTTTTTGATACTGATTTAGAGATTGAAAAAGAACAAGGTAAAAAAGTGCAAGATATATTTTCTGAAAGAGGAGAAGATTATTTTCGTCAGTTAGAAAAAGATATGGCAATGAAGTTATCAAAAATGAATAATGCAATTATATCTACTGGTGGTGGAATTATATTAAATGAAATTAATATAGAAAATTTGAAAAAAGATGGTGTAGTATTTTTTCTAGATGTTAATAAGAAAAATTTATATAAAAGACTTCAAAATACTAAAGGACGACCTTTGCTTGAGGGAGACGAATTGTGGAATAAGATAAATACTGTTTTAAGTAGTAGAATGGGAAAATACTTAAAATCTGCTGATTACACAATTAGAGTTGGAAATGAAGTTCCTTATGAGACTGCAGAAGATATAAAAAAAATTTATATAGAAAAAGCGTAGATATAAAATTATTTGGTAAAATAAAAAATACTTTAAGTAGGTGGAGGTAGCAATGGTAGAGAAGGTATTTGTTAATTTAAAAGAAAATAGTTATAACATTGTAATAGGAGATAAACTTGAAAATATTGATTCTTATATAGGTAAATATTCTAAAATATTTATACTTACTAATAAGACTGTAGGTAAAATTTATGGTGAAACAGTAAAGACTGCTTTAAAAAGTAGAGATATTTTTTATTATGAGATTGAAGATGGAGAAGAATATAAAAATATTGATACAGCTTTGGAAGTTTATGATAAGTTAATTGAGTGGGAATTTACAAGGGACAGTTTAATAATATCTCTTGGTGGAGGAGTAGTTTGTGATTTAACAGGTTATATTGCAGCGACTTATATGCGTGGGATAGATTTTGTACAAATTCCAACAAGTTTATTAGCACAAGTAGATGCCAGTGTTGGTGGCAAGGTAGCAATAAATTATAAAGGTAAAAATTTAATAGGTGCTTTTTATCAGCCTAAGCTAGTTTTCATTGATCACAGAGTTTTAAAAACATTATGTAATAGAGAAATAAAAACAGGTATAGCAGAAACACTTAAAATAGCATTATGTTTTGATATGGAGTATTATGAATATTTAAATATTAATTCACAGAAATTTTTAAGTTTGGATGAAGAAGTTGTAAAAAAAGTTATAACAAAAGCATGTGAACTAAAGGCTAAAGTTGTAGGTATAGATGAGAAAGAAAATGGTATAAGAGCTTTATTAAATTATGGTCATTCATTTGGACATGTTGTAGAATGTTTGACAGACTATAGAGTATATACTCATGGGGAAGGAGTAGTAATTGGTATGAATTTTGCAAATAAATTGGCAGAATTTTTAGGAATTACTTCAAAAGAATATTGTGATTTATGCTCTGAACTTTTTGAGAAGTATGGATTATCTTACGACATACCTAAATTTGACTTTGAAAGAATGTTAGAAGTATTAAAAAGAGATAAAAAAAATAGAGAGAATAAATTGAAATTCGTATTTTCAGAAGAGTTAGGGAAGGCTCATACAGAATCTGTATCTATTGAAAAAATTAAAGAGTTTTATGATAGTATTGATGGAAATAATTTAAAAGCTGTGATTGATATGGGAACAAATACATGTAGATTATTTATAGCAGAAGTTAAAAATGGAAATTTGAAAGTACCTTATCTTAAAAGAATGGAAATAGTATCTTTAGGTGAAGGGGTAAATGAAAGTAAAGTTTTAAAAGAAGAAGCTATAAATAGAACAATAAAAGTTTTAAAAGAATATAAAAATTTAGCTGATCAAATGGGTGTTACAAATATAGTTGTAAAGGCAACATCAGCCACTAGAGATGCAGAAAATAGAGATTATTTTATAAATAGAGCTTTGGTAGAAGCCAATATTAAAATTGATTGCATAAGTGGACAGGACGAAGGGAACTATACTTTTAAAGGAGCTACTCTTGATATTAAAGATAAAATAATTTTAATTGATATTGGTGGAGGGAGTACAGAAGTTATAGTTGGAGACTTTAAGGGAATAGAATATATTAAAAGTTTTAATGTCGGAGCCATAAGAATAAAAGAAAAATTCTTTGAAAATGATGATTTTATAACTAATTTTGATCCTGCAAAAGAATGGGTTCTTGATGAATTTAAAGAATTAAAAAATTTAAATATTAAAGATTATAAATTAGTTGCAGTAGCTGGAACTGCAACAACACAAGTAACTGTTAGAGATAAAATTAAAGAATATGATAGTAAATTAGTTCACAAAATAATAGTGACTAAGGAGGATTTAGCGAATAATCTAAAAAATTACAAAGATAAGTCAATAGAAGAAAGAAAAAAAATGATAGGATTACATCCTAAAAGAGCAGAATTTATTATAGGTGGAACTTATATTTTAGAATTTTTAATGGAGTTATTAAGTAAAAATGAATTTACAGTATCAGAAAATGATATTTTAGATGGAATAATGATAGAAGATTAATTATTAAGAATAAAAAAGTCAGAAGTTAAATCTTCTGACTTTTTTTATTATTATAGAAAACTATAAATATCAATATAATAAGTACAAATTAAATGTGACAGAGCCACTTCTTTTATAAATTTAAGCATTTTATTTATCAGTCATAGTTGAAATTCTGTTTAAAGGCCAATATCTAAATAGTAAAGTACCTAAAATTCTTTCATCCTTTACAAATCCCCAATATCTTGAGTCAGAACTATTTGTAGTATTGTCACCTAGAGCCATGATATAGTTATTATCTAAAGTTACTTCTTGTCCATTAATTAATTTTGTTAAAATATCTTTATCTGATATTGGTCCTGTAGCATCTTTAGCATTTAATAAAAAATGCCCAGTTGTAATTCTAAAATCTAACTTTGGATTTGAACTCATTTCTTTTTTAATTTCATCAATAGTTATATTATTTTTTGAAACATAAAAAGTTCCACTAAGTATTTTTATTTCATATCCATCATTACTAACAGTTTGTCCATTAAGTAATTTAAACATAGTGTTATTGTCTGTAACATATGAGTCAAGTCCTTTAGTTTGAACTTTGCCATTTATAGAAAATTTCATTTTTTGTATACTAATTCCTTCTCCATCACCTGTAAATCCATTATTTGATTTTAAATAACTTTGAAGTTGTTCTAAAGACATTTCATTTTTTAAAATTTGAAATGTAGCATCTAAAAGTTTAATCTTATCTCCTTTTTTAGGAATAGTCCAAGTATCAGTACCAATTAACCCTTCTTGAGTGTAATGATTATCTTTTATAGTTTTAGGAACACCATTGATTACTAGCTGACCAATGTCATTAATACTAATTTTTTCTCCTGGTAAACCTACAAGTCTTTTAGTATATCTTAGCTTATTTTCAATGGGTTCACGGAAAATTATAATACTTTCTCTTTTAGGAAGTTTAAATTTAGGAGTTACCATATTACCAAAAAAACGCTCACCAACAATTACAGTAGGCTCCATAGAAGCAGTTGGAACAGTAAAGTTTCCTATATAGAATTTTTGTATGAATAATACTAAAATTATCACCCAACCAAGAGAAATCATAAAATCTAAACTTTTAACAATAGGTTCTCTTTCAGTTCCCATAAATAAATCATGTTTAGTTAGAAAATTATCAATTTTTTTCATAGAACGTTCTTTTCTAGTTTTTTCAATTTTTTTCTCTATTATAAAATATATAATTAAAATTACTGTGGTTATAGTATAAAAAATTCCGTACATTAGTGTTTTATTCATTAAAAAATCCTCCTAAAATTTAATTCTATGGTTAGTATACAGTACATAAAGATAAATTTCAATAAAAAAGTTATAATGAGTAAAAAAGTACCTCGGTTATTATAATAATTATTAAAATAAATACTGATTTAAAAAGGTAGGTAGTTTGCATCAAAATTTATAATAAAAAAAGGAGCATTATGCTCCTTAATGATTATAAAGTTTTTAAATAATCTATGTAACCTATGTTTTCTAAGTTTACAGCTTTATTTTCAACTTCTTCAGTCATGTCATTTTTATATTTTATAAGTTTTTCTGCAATTTCAGGATATTTAATGCTTAAAATACTAGTAGCCAAAATACCTGCATTTTTAGCATTATTTATTGCTACAGTAGCTACAGGAACACCACCAGGCATTTGAACAATAGAAAGTAAGGAGTCTAATCCGTTTAAATTAGAGCTTTTTACAGGAACACCAATAACAGGTAGATGTGTAAGAGCAGCAACCATACCAGGTAAATGTGCAGCGCCTCCAGCACCAGCAATAATAACTTCAATTCCTTTTGTATGAGCATTTGTTGCGTAGTCATACATCTTTTTTACTGTTCTATGAGCAGAAACTATTGTTAATTCAAATTCAATGTTAAAAGCTTCCAAAATTTTAGCAGCCTCTTTCATTACAGGTAAATCCGAGTCACTTCCCATAATAATACCAACTTTAATCATAAATTACACCTCTTCTGAAATAATTTTTATAAGATTTTTAGCTTTTTTAGCTTTTTCTAATGCAATCTCTATATTATCATCTAAAACAGTTATATGTCCCATTTTTCTATTTGGTTTTGTTTCTTTTTTTCCATAAAGATGGATATTTACACCAGCAATTTCTAAAGCTTTGTCAAATCCTTCTACCAATGTTTTTCCAGAATACCCAGATTCTCCGAATAAATTTATCATAACATTAGGCTTTAAATAAGTAGTTTCACCTAGAGGTAAATTCATAATTGCTCTTAAGTATTGCTCATATTGTGAAGTATAAGTTCCTTCAATGGTATAGTGACCAGAATTATGTGGTCTTGGAGCAATTTCATTAATTAAAACTTCATTTTCTTTTGTAACAAACATTTCTACACCGAAAATCCCGTAACCATCTAATGCCTCAATTGCTTTTTCTGCAATTAATTTAGCTTTAGTTTGAATTTCTATAGAAGATGTTGAAGGACAAACAGTAATATCACACATATTAGTGGTATTATCAAAAACCATATCTACAAGAGGATAAGTTTTAATTTCACCTTTTTTATTTCTTGCTACCATCATAGCAATTTCTTTTTCAAAAGGAATATATTCTTCAAAAAAAGTTTTTCCTTTTAACATATGTTTTAAGTCATCTTCACTTTTAATTATAAAAACACCTTTTCCATCATATCCACCAGTACATGATTTTTGAACGATTGGAAAGCCATATTTTTTAATTAAGTCATCAAGATTATCTTCATTAACATAGTCCCAATTTGAAGTCGGTAAATCAAATTTTTCTAGTAATGCTTTTTGTTTTGATTTGTCTTGTATAACCCTTAATACTTTAGATGATGGATTTACAGTTTTACCAGATTTTTCAATTTCTTCAAGGACATCTACATTAATATGTTCAATTTCATAACTCAAAATATCACATTTCTCAGCTAATTCTTTAATTTTGTTTTCATCATATAAAGAACCAATTATATACTGATCTGCAATGTCACTTGCTGGAGATGGATGTTCAGGAGTTAAAACAATAACTTCTATATCCATTTTCCTTGCTTCTAAAATAGTCATACGACCTAATTGGCCACCACCGACTATACCAATTACTTTGTTTTTAGGATTACCCATTCCTAAAATACCTCCTAAGATATATTTTTAAACCATGATTATTTTATCAAAATTTTTAGATATTTGAAAGTTATTTTTAAGTCCGATAATTTATATAAATGTAAAATAAGTTTTATAGATGAAATTTCTTGTAAGTGTAATTTAAAAATGATAGAATACTTAGAGGTGAAAAATGAAGAATTATATAGAAAATGAAGAGAGTATAGCTAAATTTAAAGAATTTTTTAATGAAATCTCTAACCCGTCAAGCCCTTTAGAACTTATGAAGTCTAGATATTTTGCATTTAAAACTAATAATTATAAATATTTATATGATACTCATTGTGAAGAAACTAGAAATTTTACTTTAGAAGATTTAGAAAATTCAAATAAAAAAGTAGAATGGGTTGATTTAAAAATATTAGATTACTCAGAAAAAGAAGAAACAGTAACCTTTATTGCATATTACAGAGAGAATATGTATATTTGTGAGCATAAAGAAAAATCAAAGTTTAAAAAAATTAATGATAAATGGCTTTATTATGGTGTTTTAGATTTTCCTAAACAGATTAAAATTAAACCAAATGAACCATGTCCCTGTGGAAGTGGTAAAAAATATAAGAAATGCTGTGGGAAATGATTGAATTTTTGGAGGGATTTTATGATAAAAGATAAGGAATTAATAAGAAAAATAATTGGAATTGGTGTTCCAATAGCCTTGCAAAACTTTGTTTTTTCAATGGTTAATTTTGCAGATGTATTTATGATTGGGAAATTGGGTGAAACATCTCTTGCAGCAGTAGGATTATCAAATCAAATAAGCTTTTTATTAAACTTACTTATGTTTGGAATAACAAGTGGAGCAGGGGTATTAACTGCTCAATATTGGGGAGATAATGATATTAAAAGTATAAAAAAAGTTTTGGGGTTATCATTAGTTTTATCAATAATATGTTCAAGTATATTCTTTATTGGTGCTAGATTTTATTCAGAAGAACTTTTGATGGTCTATACAAAAGATAGTGCAGTTATTTTATTGGGTGCAAAATATTTGAAGTTAATAGGGTTTTCATATATAATATGGGCTTTTAGTTTTGTATACGTTTTACAGCTTAGAGCCATAGGAGTTACAAAAATTTCTCTATATGCTTCATGTGCAAGTTTATTAATAAATGTTATGTTTAATTATACACTAATTTTTGGGAAATTTGGATTTAAAGCTTATGGGGTAGAAGGAGCAGCGATAGCAACTGTGTTTGCTAGATTAGTAGAATTTTTAGTAGTAATTTTTTATGTATATATGAATAAATTACCAGTGGCTGCTAAAGTAAATGAGATGTTTGGATATCATTTTGATTTTATAAAAAATTATATTAATATTAGTTTACCTGTTATTTTGAACGAAAGTATTTGGGCATTAGGAATTAACTCTTATGCAATGATTTATGCAAGAATGAGTACAAGTGCAGTAGCAACGATTAATGTAGTTTCTAGTATAGAAAGAGTTGTATTTGTTGCTTTTATTGGATTAGCCAGTGCAACTAGTGTGGTTATAGGGAATACAATTGGAGCAGGAGAAGAAGATAAGGCTGTGGAGTACGGAGTAAAATTACAAAAATTTTCTATGTTTCAAGGAATTATTGCAGGAGTTATTGTTTTAATTTTAAGTGTTCCAATTTTAAAAGTCTATGATTTAAGTCCAGAGACGTTTAAAATGGCTAAACTAACAGTATTGTCTCTAGCATTTATAATACCTCTTAAGTCAATAAATTCTGCAATTGTTGTCGGTATACTTAGAGGTGGAGGCGATACAAAGTTTTCTCTTTTTATGGATGTAGGAGCTTTATGGCTTATTGCTATTCCTTTAGCATATTTTGGGGGGTTAAAGTGGGGCTTAGCAATAAATATTGTCTATTTATTAACAGGAAGTGAAGAACTTATAAAGGTATTTATAGGAACAAGAAGAGTAAAAAGTAAAAAATGGATAAACAATATAACTCTTAATAAATAATAAAATTAAATAGTAAAAATAAATTATAGCTTGATTTTTTCAAGCTTTTTATTTTTTTTTGTAGGAAAATTAGAAAAAAGGTGTATACAAGATTAGAGATTGTATTTTAGGGAGAATGAAAATGGATAAAACAATTAGTGACATTATAAACGGTAAGTATAATAATAATAAGGGAGAAGAATTAGATTTAGAAAATTTAAATGAATTTAAAGAAGAGGTTCTAGAAATTTTAGATCATTTAGAAGAAAAATTATTAGGTTTAGAGAAAAAAAATTTTGATAATGAAACATTAAAGTATTTGTATAGGTCTTTTCATAGTATTAAAGGTATAGCAGGTTTTGCTTCTCAATCAATAATTGAAAATATTGCACACGAATCAGAAACTGTTTTATCAAAACTGGAAAACAATATTTTGAAAATTGATATAATAATTTTTGAAGTTTTGATTAATTCTGTAGAAATTATAAAAGAATTATGTAAAGATTTAACATTAGAAAAAGATGGAGAATTTAAAAAACTGATACAAACACATTTTACAAATTTAAGAAATTTAGGAGTTAAAAAATATGATAAAATTGATAGTTTAGACGATTTATTATTGGCAAATGAAGAATTTATTAAAGTTCCTTTAAAAAAACTGGATGATTTAGCATGTAGAATTGAAGCTATAAGGGAATTATCTCAAAACTATAAAAAAGAAAATAGTAATAATTATATTAATGAACTTGAAAAAAATTTGTTAATTATAGAAGGGTATATAGAGAAATATAGGGCTTCTGAAATTAGGAATTTATATGATAAATTGGAAAAAGTTATAAATTATAATATGAGAGTTACAGGAATTGAGGCAAATATAATTTATAAAGGAAGTACGATAATAGTAGATAAAAATATTCAAAATAAATTACTTATTCCATTTTCTCAAATAATAAGGAATGCTTTAACTCATGGATTTAAAGAGAGTGATAAAAAAAATGTTATAACAATTTCTACAGAAATAAAGGATAATTATTTTTATTTTGAAATAAAGAATAATGGAAAAGAAATTGACATAGAGAGAATTAATAAAAAAATAAAAGAAAGAGGGTTAAGATATGAAGGAGATAAGGTTATGGAAGCTATTTTTTTGCCAGGTTTTACAACTTTAGATAAGGCAAATAAGATTTCAGGTAGAGGAATAGGTTTAGATGTTGTTAAAAGTGAAATAGAAAAATTAAATGGTAAAATTTCTGTTTATTCAGAGACAAATCATGAAACAAAATTCATAATAAAATTACCAAAAGATAAAATTAGCAACTGTAACTTCTAATTGGGAGGTAGGTTTATGAAAGAAATTGATGGGAAGTATTTAACTTTTTTATTAGAAAAAGAAATATATGGAATTTCTATAAAATCAGTTAAAGAAATTAATGCAATGATGAACATTACTCCAGTGCCTAATATGCCTGATTATATGAAAGGTGTAATTAATTTAAGGGGTAAAATTATTACAGTAATGGATTTAAGACTTCGGCTTGGAATGGAAGAAAAAGAATATAGCGAAAGAACTTGTATAATTATAGTTGAGGTAGAAGGACAAAAAGGGAAAAAGAAAATTGGAATAGTTGTTGATAGTGTATCTGAAGTTTCTGATATAAAGTCTTCAGAATTAGAAGATTTTGAAGACGATTATTCTAAAGTAGGAGATCTTTTTGTTGAAGGAATAGCAAAAACAAAGAGCAAAATTATTATTTTACTTGATATTACTAAAATCGTGAACAATATTGAAATAAAAAATGAAGAAGTTCAGGGGGTTTTATAATGTTTGAAAAAATGAAGTTAAGTAAAAAAATAAGTTATGGTTTTTCAAGTATACTAGGAATTTTTTTATTGTTAGGTTTAATTTCTGTGGTGTCAATGACTAAGTCTGGAAGTAGTGCAAAAAAACTTGATAAAGAATATGCCCCTTCAGTAGGGCTAGCTTCTAATTTAACAGAATCTATAAACTCAATGAGATTAAGTAGTAGAAGTTTTGGATTGGTTGGTACAAGAAATTACTATGATGAGTATAAACTAGAAGGAGAAAACTTTAAAACAATATTGTTAAAATTTCAAGAGCTTTCAAAGGATACGAAAAATATCCCTGAGCTTAAAGAGTATTTGTCTAAGGTAGAAAATTCTTACAATGAATATGATAAGTATGTTTTACAGACAAAAGAAATGAATGAGAAAATTGATTCATTAACAGAAGATATGAAAGGTGTAGCAGAAATATTTTTAGAAAACTCTCATAAATATTTATCTAGCCAAGAATCAAAGCTTGCTGAAGAAGTAAAAAATGGGAAAAATCAATCAGAAGTTATGGGAAGAATAGAGAAAATTGATAAGATAAATGAAATTGTAAATTTAATATCAGATATAAGAATTTTAAATTATCGTGCTCAAGCTCTAAGAGATGTAAGTATTTTAGATGGTGCTATTAATAGTTTTAATAAAATTGATTCTATAATTACAGAGTTGAAGAATAAGACATCCAAAGAAGAAAATATGAATCAACTAGAATTAATTATAAGTTCGGGAGAAAAATATAAAAAGGATTTATCAGAGCTTCAAGTAGTTTGGAAAAGTAGAACAGATATGGAAAAAGTAAGATCACAAAGATCAATTGAACTAGTAGAAAATTTAACTAAAATTAATGAATTAGGAATAAGTAATACTTCAAGAATTGCAAAGGCTACAAATACAACACTTACATTTTCAACATTCATAATGATAATTGGTTTGATTATTGCGTTTATATTAGGAGTAGTTTTATCTAGTACAATTATTAAATCTATTACATCATCCATCAATGCGATTGTTTCTAACTTAAAGACAGGAGCTGAACAAGTATTTCAAGCATCAGAACAATTGTCATATGCTAGTCAAAGTTTGGCTGAAGGAAGTAGTGAACAAGCTGCAGCAATAGAAGAAACTTCTTCTACCCTTGATCAAACTTCATCAATGGTACAACAAAATACAGAAAATACAAAACAAGCATCACTATTATCAAATAATGCGAGAGATTCAGCAGATAAAGGAAATAGTGAAATGCAAGAAATGATGATTGCTATGAAAGAAATTAAAGCTTCGTCTTCAGAAATATCAAAGATTATTAAGGTTATTGATGATATAGCATTCCAAACTAACATATTAGCGTTAAATGCTGCTGTAGAGGCAGCAGGGGCTGGAGAAGCAGGAATGGGATTTGCAGTTGTTGCTGAAGAAGTAAGAAATTTGGCTCAAAGGTCTGCACAAGCTGCAAAAGATACTGCTGCAATGATAGAAACAAGTATAATTAGAGCAGATAAGGGAGCAGAAATAGCAGAAAAAGTTGCTCATTCTTTAGATGAAATAAGAGTTCAATCTAAAAAAGTAAATGAAATTATGGATGAAATAACAACTGCCAGTCAAGAACAATCACAAGGAATATTCCAAATAAATAAAGCCGTTAATCAGATGGAACAAGTAACTCAAAATATAGCAAGTGGAGCAGAAGAAAGTGCTTCTTCGTCTGAAGAACTTAGTGCACAAGCAGAGAGCTTAATGGAAATTGTAGATAGATTAGTTGTCTTGGTTGATGGGGAAAAAGGAGCTATAAGTCACACAATGAAAAGTTCTATAAAACCAGTAAAGCATGAAAAAATAATAACATCCTCCTTAAGACAAAGTAAGAAAAAAGAAAATAGTTCAAAAGAGTTTTCTCCTGAAAATATTATTCCTTTGAACGAAGATAGCATGGATTTTTAAAGATGAAAAATAGAGAATTTTATCTTTTAGCTGATTTCGTGTATGAAAATTTTGGAATAAAAGTTTCCAATAGTAAAATGAATATATTTGAAATGAAAATTTCAAAGTTGATGAAGAGTGCAGGAGTAAACTCTGTAGAAGAGTATTATACCCTTCTAAAATTAGCAAAAGACAAAAAAATGTTAACAGATCTTTTGAATGAAGTTACAATAAATAAAACAGATTTTTTTAGGGAAATTAATCATTTTAATTTTATAAGAGATAATATTGTAGATATAATGAAAAAAAATAGAAGAATAGACATTCATAAGGAAATAAGAGTTTGGAGCTCAGCATGTTCATCTGGAGAAGAACCCTATACAATAGCAATGATATTAAAAGAATATTTACCTCCTCAAATTACAATTAAAATATTGGCAACAGATATAAGCCAGAGGGTTTTGAATAT
Organism: Fusobacteriaceae bacterium; assembly: GCA_016938425.1. Classification (GTDB taxonomy): domain Bacteria; phylum Fusobacteriota; class Fusobacteriia; order Fusobacteriales; family Fusobacteriaceae; genus JAFGUR01. The sequence goes on along the minus strand of JAFGUR010000083.1, from coordinate 28,862 downwards.
TGCTGTGAAAGGTAGGTATAAATCTGTAGTAAAAACCCAAGTTCCACCAATATTTTTATCAAAATATTTTATAAAAAAAGGTGATGAATATGAAGTAGTAGAAGATATAAAGAAACTTATTACTTTTAGAAGCTTTAATTTGAAAGAAAATTTTCCATTTAAGAGTACTTTTGATATTATTTTTTGTAGAAATGTTATGATATATTTTGACAATAACTTTCACGAAGAATTAGCAAGAAAATTTCATCAATATTTAAATCATGGAGGACTTCTTTTTATAGGTCATTCTGAAAGTTTAAGTCATGTAAAGCATTCGTTAGAATATGTTCAACCAACAGTGTATAGAAGGAAATGAGAATACTTTTTAGTATTCTCATTTTTTAATCCATTCATGCCATATGTCTGGATGATATCCTAATGTTACAGAATTTTTATATCTGAGAATTGGAGTTTTGTATAAACAAGGATTTTCATCAAGTAATTCTTGAGTGTCATATACAAAATATTGTAAATTTCTTTTCTTATACTCAGTGCCTTCTACATCAAGTAAATCATCAATAGAGAATTTATTTGTAATTACTTTAAGTTCGCCTTTAGAAATAGGATATTTATTTAAATCAATAAATTGATATTTAATATTTCTTTCTTTAAAAAATCTTTCGGCTTTTTTAGTATTATTACAACTTTTTTTACCAAAAATCTGAATAACCATATATCTCCTTAAAAAAACAGAAGGTAAAACCTTCTGTTAAATGTATTGTTTTAAAGCTTTAGCAAGTTGGTCAGGACAAGAAGTATTTCTTGGACCACATTTAGTACCTTCCAGTTTTTCAATAACTGTATGAACATCTAAACCTTTAATTAAATTTGAAATTCCTTTTAAATTTCCATTGCAACCACCAATAAATTGAACATTATTGATAATTCCATTTTCAATACTAAAAATAATTTCTTTTGCACAAACACCACTAGTTTTAAAAGTTTCCATTAAATTACTCAATCTCCTTGATGTCTGCTACTTTTTTAAACTGTATGTCTAATGATTTTAAAATAGCAATTCTGTTATTTTTTATTTCTTCATTTTTATCCATAACCATTACAGAATCAAAAAAATTATTAATTATGTTTTTACCAGAAAGAATAAGATGGAAATATTTTTCAAAATCTTTTTCTAGTAAAAATTCATTTGATTTTTCAGTAAATTCACGAGCAAATTTTGATAACTCCTTTTCACTATTTTCAATTAACAAATCATAATTTATATCTAAATTTTCTGAATCTTTAACAATGTTTTCAATTCTTTTAATAAGGTTAACTATTTCAATAAATTCATCAGATGAACTTATTTTAGATAAAGTAATAATTTTTTCTTCTACCTCAACTAAATTATCAAAGTCTATATTTACAACAGCATTAACAATATCTTTTTTATAGCCTTTATCAGTTAAAATATTAATAATTCTTTGTTTAAAGAATTCGTAAACATCTTTGAATACTTGTTCTTTAGAATTTTTCAAAATTCCTTTAATTTCATAGATTGAAATACTTAGGTTAATAATTTCTTTTAAAGAAATATTTAATTTTGAATTTAAAATAACACTAACAATACCTTGAGTTGCTCTTCTTAAAGCATATGGATCTTTTGAACCACTAGGAATTAATCCAATTCCAAAACACCCTACTAAAGTATCAACTTTATCAGCAATACCTGCAATAGCACCTTCAAGCGTTGTTGGTAATGAATCACCTTGGAATCTTGGTAAATAATGCTCTTCAATACCTAAAGCAACGTTTTTATCTTCACCAGCAACAAGGGCATATTGGTGTCCCATAAATCCTTGTAATTTAGTAAATTCTTTTTCCCCAATCATATTAGACATTAAGTCAGCTTTAGCAAGGTGTATTGTTCTTAAAATATTATCAATTTTATTATCATCAATGTTTTTACCTATAAATTCTCCAAGTTCTTTAGTTCTCTCTACTTTAGCATAAATTGTTCCTAAATCTTTTTGGAAAACAACAGTTTTCAAGCTTTCTACAAATTCTTCAAGATTTTTCTTTAAGTCTTCATTGTAAAAGAATCTTGCGTCACTAAGTCTAGCACCAATTACAGTTTCATTACCTTTTACAACAAAAGGTGAATCTTCTATACCATTTCTAACTACTACAAATTTTGGTAATAATTTTCCATTTTCATCTAAAATTGGGAAATATCTTTGATGGACTTGCATTGAAATAATTAAAACTTCTTGAGGGACTTCTAAAAATTCAGTATTAAATGTTCCAACTAATGGATAAGGATATTCAACTAAGTTAGTCACTTCATCTAATAACCAGTCTTCTATATGAACTTTTTCGTTATTTTGAATACATCTATCATTAATTTGTTTAACAATACTTTTTCTTCTTTCATCAATATTCACAATTACAAAGTTTTCTCTAAGTTTTGCATAGTAATCAGAAATAGAATCTACTGTAAATTCAGGATTTCCAAAGAATCTATGACCTTTTGAAGAATTTCCACTTGAAATCCCTTCAATTTCAAAAGAAATAACTTTTGTATCAGCTAAAGCTAAAATCCATCTCAATGGTCTTGCAAATCTAAATTTCTTAGTTCCCCATTTCATTGATTTTGGGAAAGAAAGATTTAATATTAAGTTTTTTAAAATTTCAGGTAATAAAGTTTCAGTATTTTTTCCTGTTAAAAACTTTTTAACAGCAATATATTCACCTTTTCCATTGTCAATAATTTCTAAATTTTCTACCTCAACATTTTGAGATTTTGCAAATCCTAAACATGCTTTAGTAGGTTGCCCATCATCATTAAAAGCAACTGACTTTGATGGTCCAATATTAATTTCATTTAAATCTTCTTGTTTATCAGCTAATGAACTTACTTCTAGAACCAATCTTCTAGGAGTACCCATAGTTTTTATTTCTCCAAAAGAAATTCTATTTTCTTTTAATTCTTTACTTATAAAAGTTTCTATATCATTTAAACTAGGTTTTAAAAATCTAGCAGGAATTTCTTCTAATCCAATTTCTAATAATATGTTCACTTACAGCCTCCTACTTTTCATTATTTTTAAGTAATGGGAATCCAAGTTTTCTTCTATTCTCTACAAATACTTCAGCACATCTTTTAGCAAGGTCTCTGACTCTTAATATATAAGATTGTCTTTCAGTTACTGAAATTGCACCTCTTGCGTCTAGTACGTTAAAGATATGTGAGCATTTCAATACATAATCATATGCAGGGAATACTAAATTAGCATCTAAAGCTCTTAAAGCTTCCTTTTCAAACATATCATACCAAGTGAAATGAGAATCTCTATCTGCAATTTCAAAAGAGTATTTTGAAAACTCATATTCCATTTGGAATCTCATATCTCCATATTTTACTCCATGAGACCATTCTAAATCGTAAACATTTTCTTTGCCTTGAATATAAATAGCTAATCTCTCAAGTCCATATGTAATTTCTACTGGAACAACATCTAACTCTAATCCTCCAACTTGTTGAAAATATGTAAATTGAGTAACTTCCATACCATCTAGCCAAACTTCCCAACCTAATCCCCAAGCTCCCAGAGTTGGTGACTCCCAGTCATCTTCGACGAATCTTATGTCATGTTTAGTAGGATCTATACCTAACATTCTTAAACTTTCTAAGTAAAGTTCTTGTATATTATCTGGAGATGGTTTCATTATAACTTGAAATTGATGATGTTGATAAACTCTATTAGGATTTTCACCATATCTTCCATCTTTTGGTCTTCTTGATGGCTCAACATATGCTATATTCCAAGGCTCTGGTCCTAAACTCATTAAAAATGTGTTTGGGTTAAATGTTCCCGCACCTGTTTCAATGTCATATGGATTACTTATTGCACAACCTTGTTTACTCCAAAATTCTTGAAGGGCAAGTATCATTTCTTGAAAGGTCATTTAGTGTTTCCTCCTCTTTTTTTTGCTAAAGTATCTAAAATTGAACTTATAATCATTAAAAATATACCAATATTTATATATGCATCTGCAAGATTAAATACATATTGCCAAATACCTCTAAAATCAATCATATCTACAACATAACCTCTAAAAATTCTATCAAGAATATTTCCTAAGGCTCCAGCTATAATTAAAGTCCAAGTTATTACTTCTAATTTTGAAATTTTTTTATAATTAAGATGTAGATACCAAATCATTGATAATACAGCACCAATACTTATAAAATTAATAAAAATAGCTTTATTTTGTAGAATACCAAAAGCAACTCCTCTATTTTGCACATAAGTTAAATGAAAAAAATCATTAATTATTGGTAATGTCTGACCAAGTTCAAAATTAGAGTGAATCATTTGTTTTGAAATTTGATCTATAATTATTAAAATAGCAATAAAAATATAAAAAATCATGATATCTCCTATGTTATAAGAATGGCGCTATTAATGGTATCAACTTAGTAAATCTAATTAAACCCCCTAACTCTCCCCTTATTAGGGGAGAGTTGAAGTTTTAAGCTTTAAAATTTTTTAAGTTGACGACATTACATAAGTCACTCTATTTATTTTGTTAAAACATCTGTACATCTTGGGCAAATATGAGGATGTTCTGTATGAGTTCCTAAATTTTCAGAATATTTCCAACATCTTTCACATTTTTCTCCAGGTGCATGTGTAACTTTAATAAAGATATCATTTATTTCATCACAAGAATTATATGAATCATCTTTTGAATCAGAAATTGTTAATTTAGAAACAATGAAAATAGTTTCTAATAAATCAGTTTCTGTTAATAAACTTGAATACTCAGTGTTAGAATTAAATATTGTAACTTCAGAGTCTAAAGAGTTACCAATAATTTTATTTTCACCTTGTCTTCCTTTTTCTAAAACTTTATTAACTTCTTTTCTAAGTTTAATTATTTTATCCCATTTTTGGTCTAATTCATCATTGATATAGTTAGAATTTTCTTCATACCATTTACTTAAATGGATAGAATCAGCGTCTTTAGCTACTTCCGGCATAGCTTGCCATATTTCTTCTGCTGTAAATGATAATACAGGAGAAATCATTTTAACTAATGAAACTAATACTTCAAACATAACAGTTTGAGCAGCTCTTCTATCTTTGGAATCTAATTTTTCAGTATAAAGTCTATCTTTTATTATATCTAAATAGAAAGCAGACATATCTACTCCAGCAAAATAATGAATTTCATGGAATAAGTTATAAAATTCGTATTTATCATAGTTGATAGTTACATTTTTCTTTAAAGTTTCTAATTTATGTAAAGCCCATTTGTCAATTTCAGCCATATCTTCATAGGAAACTTTATCTGTAGACGGATTAAAATCACTGATATTTCCTAATATATATCTCGCTGTATTTCTTATTCTTCTATAAGCTTCAGCCATTTGTTTTAATAACAAGTCAGAGATTCTTACGTCATCTCTATAGTCAACAGAAGCACACCAAAGTCTTAATATATCAGCACCATAGGTTTTAATAACATCTTCTGGAGCAACTACATTTCCTATTGATTTAGACATCTTCTTACCTTCACCATCGTTAACAAATCCATGTGTTAAGATTTTTTTATAAGGTGCATCTTTTGTACTACCAATAGAAGTTAATAATGAAGTTTGGAACCATCCTCTATGTTGATCTGAACCTTCTAAATATAAGTCAGCAGGTCTATATAATCCTTCTCTTGTGTCTAAAACACCTCTATGAGAAACACCAGAATCAAACCAAACATCCATTATATTAGTTTCTTTTCTAAGTTCAATACCTTTTAAATTATATTTTTCTAAAAGTTCTTCACCAATTAATTCTTCAGCAGAATATTTTACCCAAGCTGCAGAACCTTGAACTTTTACTAATGAGATTACTTTATCAATAATTTCAGCTTCAAATATTTCTTGACCAGTTTGATTATTATAGAATATAGGAATAGGAACTCCCCATGCTCTTTGCCTAGAAATACACCAGTCAGGTCTATTTTCTATCATGCTAGAAATTCTATTAATTCCCCATGCAGGAACAAATTCAACTTCTTTTAAAGCATTTAAAGCATTTTGTCTAATGTCAGAACCTTCTACTCTAACAAACCATTGTTCTGTAGCTCTAAAAATTACTGGAGTTTTTGATCTCCAATCATGTGGATAAGAGTGAGAAAACTCACTATATTTTAACAAATGTCCAGTTTCTTCTAAATGAGCACAAATTTCTTTGTTAGCTTTTTTGTAGAATAGACCAGCAAATTTTTCTCCAGCTTCAGTTGTTAAATGACCATGATTATCAACAGGACAAACAACTTCTATTCCATATTTTGTTCCAACAACGTAATCTTCTTGTCCATGACCAGGAGCAGTATGAACGCAACCTGTACCAGCGTCTAAAGTTACATGGTCACCTAAAATAATAAATCCAGTTCTTTCTAAGAAAGGATGAGTATATGTTAATTTTTCTAACTCAGTTCCCTTAAATTCTTTAATCAATTCAATATCAGTAATTCCCATTTCAGCAAAAGCTTTTTCAGCAAGTTCTTTAGCCAATAATAAATTACCTTTTGAAGTTTTGTATAAACCATATTGATATTCAGCGTTTAAACAAATTGCCATATTAGCAGGTAAAGTCCAAGGAGTAGTTGTCCAAATTATAACACCAGCTTCTTCTACACCTAATTTTTCTAAGAAATCTTGATTTACATTCATTTTTACATAAATACTTGGTGAAACAACATCTTTATATTCAATTTCAGCTTCTGCAAGGGCTGTTTGTGTAACTGGTGACCAATAAATTGGTTTTAAACCCTTAAAGATATAACCGTTTAAATATAATTCTTTAAATACTTCAAGTTGTTTTGCTTCATATTCTGGATTTAAAGTTAAGTAAGGATTATCCCATTCTCCTAAAATTCCTAGTCTAATGAATGACTCTTTTTGTTTTTGAACCCATTTTTTAGCATATTTAGTACATTCTTGTCTTATTTCTAAAGGAGACATAGTTTTAGCTTTTTCTCCTAATTCTTCTGTAACTTTTAATTCTATTGGTAATCCATGTGTATCCCATCCTGGAATATATGGAGCTTCAAAGCCTTGTAATCTTTTATATTTTAAAATAATATCTTTTAAAATCTTGTTTAAAGCATGACCAATATGAATATTTCCATTTGCATATGGTGGGCCATCATGTAACATAAATTTTTTAGTTTTGCCTTCTAAAGATTTTTTGTAGATATTCTTTTCATTCCATTCTTTAAGTAGTAAAGGCTCTTTATTTGGTAAATTAGCCTTCATGTTAAAGCTAGTTTTAGGAAGGTTAAGTGTTTTTCCATAGTCTAACTCTTTTTCTTGCATTTTATTCCTCCTCATATATGTTTAAAAGTATTCTAACTTCAGTTCCTTTATTTAATTCAGATTTTATACTGATTTCGCCACTATGTTCTTTTAATATTTTTTTTGCAATGGATAGTCCTAAGCCAGGAGCTCCTTTAGAGCTAAAGAAAGGGTCAAATATTTTTTTCATATTCTTTTCATCAATACCAATTCCATTGTCAGTTATTTTTATTTGTAAACCACCAGATTTATTTTTAGTAGCTATATTTAGTCTACCTCCAATTTTATCAATGGCTTCAATAGCATTTTTTAATATTTCTGTAACAACAATTTCCATTTTGTTAAAGTTAGCGATTACAGGTTTTTTATGAGTGTATAATTTTGATAAATCAATTAATTTATCAGTAAGTAAAGGTTTAATATTTTCAATACTTTTATCAATTACTTCTTTTAAATCTATTTTATCAAAACTATAAACATTTATATCAGCATACTCAAGAACAGCAGTACTTAAGTGGCTAATTTTAGTAATACTATTATCAATTTTAATCATTTTTTCACTATCAATATATTTGTTCTCATTAAACTCTTTTATCGTATTTTTAATAAGTTCAGTAGGTGTTTGAATTTCTCTTAAAATTTTACTACTGAAATAAGAAATTGTAGTATCTTTTTCACTATGTAATCTTTCTTTTTCAGTTTCTTTATTTTTAAAGTGGATAGAAATATTCATTGATAATAAATTTAATAACTCTATATCTTCATAACCAAAGTCTTTAAGATTCATATTTTGGTCAATAATCATTATTCCATATTTTTTATTTTGAGTAAAGATAGGAAATAATATAAAATTATTTAAACCTAAACTTGTTAATAAATCACTACCTAAGTTAAATTTGAAGCCTCTATCATTATGAAATACAATTTCTTTTGATTTAAAAGATTCAGCGATAACGTTATCATCTAAGTCAAGTTTAATTAATTTAACAACTTTATCAAGAGATTCTGAATGAAGTTTTAAGCTTGTATGAAACTTAAAATATTCATTTTCACTATTTACAAATCTTGTATTAGTAGCGGAATATTTACCTTTTAAGATTTCTTGTTCATAATCAAATTCTAAATAGATAGCTCTACCATAATTTAGACCGTATTCTGAAGTAATAGCACTTAAAATATAATTTATTATGTTATCAATATTATCTTCACTATGAATATTTAGAAGTAACTTTTCTATCATACTAGTTCTTTTGATTTGTTCATTAAGCCTCTTATTTTCTTTATCCAAAATAATTTGTGTAGCGTTTAGATGATTTATTAAAGATTTTGTTACATCTGCAAGTTCTCGGAATTCTCCTTCAGCTTTCACTTTTAATTTAGTGTCATAATTTCCAAGAGAGATTTCTTTTAAACAATTTTTAATGTCTTTAATAGGAGCAAATTGACGCTCATATATTTTTCCAAAAACATAAGAAATTAGAACCATTAAAGATAAAATAACAATAATAGCTATAAAATATTCAATAAAGGTAAATTGGAAAATAGAATATTTAGATATAGCAACTCCAATTAGTCCTATTGTTTGATTTTGACCATCTTTAACAGGAGCATAAGATATAGAATAAACATCACCATGAATCATTCTTTCTTCAGAGATAGGTTTATCATTATTAACAAATCCAAGACTTGAGAAGAAGTTCTTTCCTTTTTGCATATTAAGCTCACCAGTGATGAATACACCGTCATAAAGTAAAAAAAGCTTAATTCCTTCATCTAGTTTAACATATTCTTTAATTTTCTCTAAGAAAGAATTATCAATAATAGTTGAAATCATAATATACTTAATATATTTATACTCATCTTCAAAAGTTATAAATGTTCTTAAAACCAGTTCATCAGTTTCTTCAATATAGTCAAGATAACTATAATTTTTATGGCTTTTAGAGTAATTTTTAAAAAATAAAATATCTCTACTGGCTGAATAAATATTATTATTACTTTTGCTTTTAAGAGGATTGAAATATTCATTTAAGTTATCCCCATTACTATTAAATAGAGAAACGCCTATAATATCAGAACCTAAGTATTTAGAGAAAGCAGAATTAGTACTTATATTTTTAAAAATTTCTTCTGTAGATTGATTAACAATTGTTTGTTGTGGATTTGCTACAACAGCTAAATCTATAACTTCTAACTTTCTTACAATAAAATCTTCACTAACAACATTTTTTAAATTCATTTGAATATTTTCTAAAAGATGGTCATATGAAACCAATATTTTTTTATTTGAATCTTCTAAAATAGCTGGTAATTTTTCATTTTGTCCAGTAAAAAGGATGAACGAAATAGTTAGAAACACAACAAAACTGCTTAATAATATAGATAAATCATTATAAAAAATTGATTTTAGCAATATAGAATTCTTGCCATATTTCATATTATAACCCCTTTTTTGTTAATGAAACTCTGCCTCTTTCTAGTTCTACTCCTTTAATTTTAACTTTTATAATATCTCCAACAGATAAAATACTTAGTAAATCATTAATTCTTGTAGGAAATTCAGAAATATGAAGTAAAGCATCATTTTTAAGTCCAATGTCAATAAAGGCCCCAAAATTTGTTACATTTCTAACAGTACCTTCAAGCTCCATTCCTTCTTTTAAATCCTCAATTTTTAAAATATCAGATTTTAAAATCGGTGTAGGAATACTATCTCTGGGATCTCTTCTTTCTTTACATAAAGCATTAAAAATATCAATAGTTGTTTCTTTTCCAAAACCATTTTTTTTAGCAAATTCTTCAACATTTAAATTTTTTAATTTTTCAGAAATTTTATTTCTATCATTTAAATCTTCAAGACTTAAATTTGTTTCTGCTAACATTTTTTTAGCGATATCATAAGATTCTGGATGAATAATAGTATTATCTAAAGGATTTTCTCCATCAGGAACAACTATAAATCCAGCAGCTAAAGTATAGGCTTTCTCTCCTAATCCTTTTACTTTTAAGAGTTGTTTTCTATTTTTAAAGTTTCCATTTTCTTGTCTATGGTCAACGATATTTTTAGCAATGTTTTTCTTGATTCCTGAAACATAAGATAATAAAGCCCAAGAAGCAGTATTTGCATTAACTCCCACATTATTAACAACGGATTCGATAACTTCACCAAGAGAACCTTCAAGATTTTTTTGATTTAAATCATGTTGATACATTCCAACACCAATAGATTTTGGATCAATTTTAACAAGTTCAGCAAGAGGGTCTTGAATTCTTCTAGCTATTGAAATAGCTCCTCTTGCAGTAACGTCTAAATTTGGAAATTCTTCTGCAGCAAGCTTAGAAGCACTATAGACAGAAGCTCCAGCTTCATTTACAATAATATAGAACACTTTCTTTTTAGCTTCTTTTATAACTTTTGCAACAAAACTTTCTGTTTCTCTTGAGGCAGTACCATTTCCAATGGCAATTATATCAATATCATATTTTTCAATATATGATAAAATTTTATTTTTAGCATTTTCCACTTGTTTTGGTGAATGCATTTCTTCTACCAAATATAAAACATCATCTATTTCAAAGAACCCATTTTTGTTAATAACAACAGTTTTACAACCAGTTCTAAAGCCAGGGTCAAGTCCTAAAATAGATTTTTCTTTTAAAGGTGGTTGCATTAATAAATTTTTTAAGTTTTCTTTAAAGATTTTAGTAGAATCTATTTCAGCTTTTTCAGTTAAAATATTTCTAACTTCTCTTTCAATTGAAGGTAAAATTAATCTGTCTAAAGAATCAATAACAATTTCTCCTAAGAAATTTTCAATTTGACGATTTTTAAAAATATTAATTCCTTCAATATTAACAAACTCTCTAGTTTTTTCATCAAATTTTATTGCAACTCTTAAAATATTTTCTTTTTCACCTCTATTTAGTGCTAAAGTTCTATGAGAAGCAATAAAACTTACTTTTTCCTCATGAGCATAGTAATCTTTGTAAACTTGTTTTTCGTCATTAGATTTGTTTTTTTCAATTAAAGTGGCAGTAATGATACCATATTTTAACATTCTATTTCTTAAACTCTCTCTATACTGTGCATTCTCAGAAAGATTTTGTGCTAAAATGAGTTTAGCACCTTCAACAGCACTAGCTACATCTAAAACTTCTTCAGTAATGAATTTTTCAGCTTCGATATTTATGTCTTCTACCTTCTTGGCTGTTAAGACAAAATTAGCTAAAGGCTCAAGGCCTTGTTCTTTAGCAATATCAGCTTTTGTTTTCTTTTTCTTTTTATATGGTAAATATAAATCTTCTACCTCTTGTAATTTTATTGCTTTACTTATTGCCTTAGAAAGGTCTTCTGTAAGTTTGCCTTGTTCTTCAATAAGTCTTAATACTTCTTCTTTTCTTTTTTCAAGATTACGAAGGTATTTAATTTTGTCATCAATGTTTCTAATTTGTTCTTCATCAAGACTTCCAGTAACTTCTTTTCTATATCTCGCTATAAAAGGAACCGTTGCATCCTCATCTAATAATTTTACGGTGTTTTCTACGCTGCTTCTTGAAAGTTGTAATTCATCGGCAACAATTTTAATTAAGTCTAACATAAACTTCCCCCATTATATAGAATATCCTAATTATTATAACATAAGGAATATTGCTTTGTCTAAATTTTTTTATGAAACATCTAAATAATTTGAAGATTTTATAATGCTTGTTATGCCTGCTTAAAAATTATAGTTTTCAATCAGTATAAAAAAAGAGGCAAATTTATGATTGCCTCTAAATGATAAGTTTATATTTTTTTTGTAAGTCCAAATCCAATGTTAGTTATGTCTTTATTATACTTAACAGTTTTACCAAGAGTTTTCCCTTCATCACTTTCATAAAAATAATGAGAAAGAGCTCCCACAAATTCTAAAGTTTCGTTATATTTGTATTTTGCTCCTAATCCAATCATAAGAGAATTTATAGCATATTCAGAGTCTCTATAATTTACAGAAGAAGCTCCTGTTTTTGCATAGTTTACACCAGAAAGAATTGAAAATTTATCAGTTAGTTTATATTGATTTCCTATAGATAATTCCCAACCATCTTTATATTTTCTACTATCAATCGTTTTATCAGCAGTTACAAATTTTTCATCAATATTAGCTTCTTTATTAAAATAATAATTTGCACCTGAATAAATAGTATATTTATCAGTTAAATCATATTGAATTCCTAGTGCAAGTATAGCAGGTAAGTCTCTATATCCACTAGCACCATCAGCATACTCACCATAAAGATTTGAATATCCAAATGTAGTGCTTAAAGCTGTCAAATTAATCTTACTTTCTGTAGATTTAGTTTTAAAATTTAACTTAACTTTACTATCATATCTTAAACCTATATTTAATTTATCAGTTGCTTTATAGTTTAATCCTAATTGAGCTCCAAATCCAGTTGCTTTACGCTCTGCGTCAATAGTTGCTGTTTGTCCAGTACCTAATCCAGCACCTTCAACTTCTAACTCACCTTGGAAATCTCTTATGGCATAAACGGCTCTTCCACCTATAGCCATAGAAAATTTATCATTAAGTTTAAAAGCACTTCCTAAAGTTGTTTGGTAATATGTACTACTTCCCTTTGCCCAGCTATCATCACTAGCTGTTCCTATGAAACTATAACTTGAATTACCTAGAACATCATAAGTTGCAATTCCATCTTTATAATCTAACTCTGCTCCCCCAGCAATTCCACCGAGAGTCCAATATAGTGCTTTTTTGTCATCTTTTTTATAAACTGACAAATTTGGAATTGGTGAAACATGGTTAGCCCCATATTCTTCATTGTTATACTCCATCCATTGATGACCTATTGCAACTTGAAGTCCTCCATTAAGGTATGTTCCATTTTCAAGTTCCATTAATCCTGCTGGATTGTAATTTACAGAGGATTCTTCACTAATAGCTCCTTGTAAAGAAGGATTTGCATTATATTCTACAGTGTAATTCATAATGTGGTCGATAGTAGCACCGATTAAATTAATTGAAGCAATAATAGATACTAAAAGAAATTTTTTCATAAATTAACTCCTTTTTATTTTTTTAGAACTAATTTTAACATGTTTAATATAAGATTACAAGGTTAGGATAGAAATAAATAATTATAATTAACTATAATTAATCCTATAATAAATGAAGAGTCATTCATTATAGAAAATTTGAAGTTTTATTTACTTAGAAAGAACATTGTTAAGTAAAAAAAAGAGCTCAAATTATTAAAATTTGAACTCTTTTGCCTTAAAAACTAAAATTTATGAATGTCTGTTATTACTGGGTCACCACTTAGAGGCTTATAAATTTGAACAATAGCTTTATAAGGTTTTGCATTTGGATATACTACTGTTGCAGTACATTTAAAACGATAATTAATTCCTGCTACAACTTGTGTAGAAACAGAATAAGGAACATAATCTACTCCTTTTAGAGAAATCATAGCTTTTTCAAATAGAGCTTTTTCTTCAGAGCTTAAATCATGGAAAGAACTCCATCCTCCTACTGTTGCATTTAATTCATTATCTATTTCTAAATTATTTGATTTTTTATCACTAACAATAATAGAGAAACTATCTGTAATGGAAGGTGAATCTGTTTTACCAGGAGCAAATTTATTTAATAAAATAGTTCCTGTTCCTATTTTAATTGGTTTAATTTTCCATATTTTATAACCAGAGACACCAAGTAAGCTAGTTGCAGGTAGAAGAGCAATATCTTCAATAATTTCATATGTTCCGGAGTTATCTGGAAGAATTTCCCAGTGATATCCTGTAGATACATTGTTTTCTTCAATAATCCATCCAGTATCATCACCAATAACTAAAAAATTATCCAAATTACTTTTTAACAAAACTTCTGTAGACAAAATCATTTTAATACCTCCTTATATTTTTAGTTTTAGTTTGTTGCAAAACTCCAATGGCTTGATTATTTTTATATAAAAAACTGTGTTTTTATAGATTTCCACCACCTCCAGTGGAGAAAGATACAATGTCATCAATTTTGTGATTCTAAAGAACTCCCTCATAAGGGGAGACTTGAAGCTTTAACTTTTTTAACCTTCATTAGAGCTTATAATTTAAGCAAATTATACTTAAAATTTTCTTAAGTTGACGGCATTAGGGAAAGAGGAGAGATTCAGGACGGCACCCAAGCCCATGGCAAGGATTACTCCTCGCCAATCCTCTAAAACCAAGACTTTCTATTTATACTTATGTACAATTATTTTTTTAGTTTTGCAACTAACTAATTTTGAGTTTTACAGATAACAGTTAACTTATCAATCCTTAATGCAAAGAATAATAAGAAACAGCAATTTTTTTATTTCCATTTTCCATAAATTTAATACTTTCTATTTCTTCTACCTTAGTTATATTTGCTCTGAAAAGATATGGAGCTACTCTTTTATAGCAAACATCATCTTTTGATTTAAAAGCATAATAAAGAGTAAATTCTTTATTTTTAATTTGACTTGCTATTATATAACCAAATAAAGCATGTTCTGTACTATGTAGGCAATTTTTCCAAGAATGGATTTTTGGATATTTTATATCTGGCATGTCATCTTTTGATAAAACCATATGCCAAATTTCTCCATATTCTTTATCAATCATATGTTTAAACCAATAATCATAAGTATTGTTTAAATATGATAGATAAGAAGGGTCATTTAGAGAAAGTATCGCACAAGCTTGGTCTAATTCAGCAAGGCCCCACCATTCTTTGTCTCTATCTAGGGTTCCATCTTCTCTAAATCTTCTTGCCCACGAACCATTTTCTTCTATATAGGCTTTCTTTAATATTTTATCAATTTTTGGTCTAGCAAAATCGACAAAAGCGATTTCTTTTGTAAGAAGTCCTACTTCATAAATTAACCACATAGTTTTTATAGAATGCCCAAAATCTGTATGGTCAGTTCCTAATTGCATAGACTGAGTATCTGTATTTGTTCCCCAGAAGAATCCATATCTTTCACTATAGAATCTAGTAATTATTATATTTACAATTTCTTTAAGAGAATTTTTCCAATCAGTTTGATATGGTTCTGGCAATGCAGGAGTAAGCCAAATCATATATGCATAAATTTGGTCAAGTTGAGCAACAATTTCAACTTGGTCATCTGTTTGATTATCTTTTGTTTTAGGATACCAAGTAAAATATCCTCTACCATATGATAAATATTGATTGAAAATATGATTTTTTGCTTGAAGCAATTTGAATAGAGCCTTTTCATCATGAGTCAAATAGTAATACATTCCAATACCAGTTACTCCATAAGCTAAATCTTGTGAAGTTCTTTTATCAATTGGGTCACTCCACTCACCATTAATGTTATTTTGTTTTGTAAACATTCCATTTTCTTTATCAAAGGCAAGCATTAAAGCTTCAGCACCTTTTTTGCAAAGTTCAAGATATTCAGTTTTTCCAGTCATATTGTATGCGATTCCATAACCAAATGTTTGGCGAGAATGAGATCTAATATAGTTTTCATCAAGGTCAATTAAACCTTTAGTATCATTACTATTTAGAGCTTCAACTATTTCTTTTGGATATTCACTAGGATTTTTTGAAATTTTCTTTCCATTGTTGGCTCTATAAGTTGAAAATAAATTTAAATCAAAGTCCTTTGCTTCTTCAGTCATCCAATATTTCATTAAATCTTCATCTATATGTTTAATCCATTTTTCTGGGTCTGGATGATTATCAATTAATTTTTTAATATCAAAATATTTAGCATTGTCCAAAGCTTTTTTATTTAATTTCATATAGTCTCCTTTTTTTCAATAAGATTTCTGTATGTTTTCATTATATTTTCTGCGTAAATTTCTAAGTCTTGAGCAGAACGAGCTGTGACCAAATCTTCATCAACTACAACATGTGAAGGGTCTGGAACGTAAACACCACCAGCATTATAAATATCAGCTAAGACAACGGTATGACAAATAACTCTTCTACCTTTTAGTAACTCTGGAACAGGTGTTAATAGCCATAATCCGTGGCATAAAGCGCCTTTTACAATGTTAGGGTTCATCATTGCACTTGCAAAAAACCTAACAGCAGGAGGAGTTCTAAGTTTATCAACATTGGACAAGCTACCCATAGGCATAATTTCTCTAAGTCGGCAAGCAACATAATTGGCACCAACAAGAACAATTGAATAATCATTAGGATTGGACTCATCAAAATCTTTATAGACTTTCATTGTGTGAATATGTTCTGCAGGGTTTTCTGTGTCAGTAATATCACATATTATAGTTCTTTCAGGTTTACCAAATAGATAAGTGATAAAGTCAACTTGAGCTCCTAGAGAAGTAAAATATTTTTCATAAAAGGTAATCTCGTCATGAATATATTCTGTCTCTACAAGAACGGCAACTTTTTTTCCAGCTAATTCATTTTCCACTAAATCATCATCTCCTTAAAAATTAATAATGTGTTTAGTAGTTATTTTAGAGATTTTGTTGTAAGAGTTCTATTATAAAGTAGCTAAAGTAACTACAGAGATTTTATCGTAGTTCTATTGTCTGAAACTTTTGAAGGGTTTTTTAAGTAAGTTGAAATTTTCAAATAAAATAAATTCCATAAGAGTTCTACTAAAAATAAAGGTATTTCCTTTTATTTATTTTTTTATTTTCAAAAAAATAAAAAAGAAGATTTTTTTAAAAATCTTCTTGAGCTTATTTGATTCCAAGTTCTTCCATTATGTCTTTTGTGAGTTTGGCGAGGGGTTCGCCTTTTTCTATTTTGTCCGTATAGGGTTTTTTGATAATTTCTTGGAAATTATCGTTTAGGATTTGGAGTTTTTCTTGGTGTTCCTTTGAATTCTTATTTTCTTCTAAGAAAATCTCTCCAAGTGCTTTTGTATAGGATTTTGGGTACTTTTGAAAATTATGTATTAAATCTCCTACATATTTACTGTGGGAATTTTTATATACTTCCTTTAGTTTAAAAGTTTCTAAGCTATTTTTAATTTTCTTAGTTTTTTCTACACCTGTACTAATAACATCTATATCAATATTTAAGTTTTGGTTTTTAGTAAAAACATTATCCATAAAACTATCTGTTTCTATAGTAAACTTTATATCTTCTTCCATAGAATCGGTGTATGGGTAGATGTGAGTATCTATCCCAATTTTATCTTGATTTTTCATAGTAGAATTACAAGTATGACAACTGGGAATAAAGTTGTATAAAGACAACGCTAAATATGGATATTGTGCTTGTGGGTAGAAGTGGTCAAGGTCTGCTGTTGACCTCTTCTTTTCTTTCTCCTGTTCATTAAACTTAGTAATATATTGCCTATTACAATAAGGACATACTACTATATTTGCCAAATATAAGAAAAGATTTCTACACCATTTTTCAATATTATCATTAATAAATCTCTTATCATATTTAAAACAGTTTTTTATAACTTCTTTTGCTTCATCCCTTAAAGACTGATATTCAGTTTTTAAGAATTCCAGTTTAACCTTATCAAATTTAGTAACTGAAAAGATTTTGATTTCTTTAGTGAATAAATCTATGTTAGATTCATCCATTTTTTCTGAAACTTCAAACAAAGAGGATAAAAACCATTTTTCTTTCTCCTCAAGATTTTTATAATTTCCTAATTGTTCCAAAAAATTACTTTTAAATTCTTCAAAAAACCATTCACTATGCTTTTTATTTATATCTTTCCAATTATTAATTTTACTTGTATCTATTTTAATCATTGTAAATCACCAGTTTTGATAATGTTTATCATTTGTTCATTAGAGAGTCCAAGTTTTTCTTGTAACATTTTTAATTGTTCTTTTTTATACTCTTCACTGTTTTTATTATTTCTATATTCTTCATATAATTTTTTTAATTTAGCACTTACAAGTTTTTCTCCAATAGAATTAATAATATATTCAATTTCTTTAATTCTTTCTTTCGATAAATCACTATACTCTCCTTTTTCATTTAGAGTCAAATCCTTTACAACATCTTTTATCTTCCCTTTTGCAAACTCTCCAAAACTAGATTCAACAAAGAAAGCGTCTGTGTACAAATCAAAAATATTAGCTCCAAAAGTTTTTATATCTTTGTCATTCTTCACAACGCAATTTCCATCTTTATCAGTATTAAGCATAATCACATTTTCTCTCGGTAAGTCGCTTGCGATAAAGGGAGAGTGGGAAGTCAGGATTATTTGGATGTTTTTATTTCGTTCCTCAGCACAATTATAATAAATTTCTGAAAAATAAGAATTTAAAAATGCAACCATATTTCTTTGCCATTCTGGATGAAGAGTAGTATCAGGTTCATCCAATAAAATTAATGGTGAGAAATAGTTTCCACCCGTAGAATGGAATCTTCCCATTATTTTTAATAATGTTAATTCTCCGGAACTTAGTAAAACTGTCCATCTAAACTTAAATATAGATTGTATTCTTTGAAAATCATTGATAAAATCATTAAATTTTTGTGTTGGTTCTCCACCGTCTGTTAAAAAATTTATTTCTATAGAATCATTAAGAATACTATGAATTTCTTTAAATATACTTTCTTTTTTCAAAATTTTTTTTATAATCTTAATACTCTCATCATTACTAATAAATGTAGTTGCTAATTGTTTTTCATTTAATATATCTAGAAATGAATTTAATCCTATTACTTTTTTCTTTTCATCGAGTAAATCTTTAATTAATTCTTGTGAACTTTCATCTCCACATAAATCATATATTAATCTCTTTAATAATTCTTCTACTAATTTCCCTGCAAAAGATTCTTTGTTCAATTCCTTGAAATTTATTTTTTTTATGATTTTTTCAACATTTTTCTCATGGTATTTTATCATTTTAATATCACTAAATTGATATATTTCTACTCTAATTGTTTTTATTGATTTTAAAGATTCAAAATATTTATTATAAGGCAATTTTTTCAATACATTATGTTTATCTTTAAAAAAATTAACTTGTTTTTTTAATTCTTCAAAATGATAATCGTATAACAATTTATTCGAACTTTCCATGGAAGAAGATTTGGGGTTTAACAAATAACCCGTAGATATATCAGAAAAAACCTCCCCATTATATGACTGATTGTATTTTATGGAATCGTCGATATTATCGTAGTAATATATTAATTCAAAGTTTGATTCTTCTTCTAACTCTAAAAAATTTGCTGTAAGTATTTGCTTATTACTGGAATACAATTTCCCTTTATAATTTTTAAAAATGCAAGCAAACATATTTTTATATATAGATTGCTCCTTTTTTATTAACATAATAATTTGAAGCAAAGTACTCTTCCCACTCCCATTTTTTCCAACAATAGCAGTAATATTGGAAATATTATCTCCAAATAATTTTGGTTGTTGCATTTCTTTTTTTTCACATTTTAATTCTTTTGTATCGGGGTCATAATTAATATCATAATTTGGACTAAAGTTAAACCCCTGTCTCCTAATATTCCCATACTCTTCTACCCACACATAAAGTAACTCCATATTTTCCTCCAAAAAACTTAATTTTCAATTTTAAGTATACTCAACTAAATAAAGATTTACAAATAAAATATCCATCTTAAAAAACATAAACTACTAAGTAAAAGCAAAAAAATTAAACTTATTTTAAGATACTCTCAACCATTAACAAATACTACATATTGGGTTGTAATAATGAAAAATATACAATATATAGTGTTTTTTATTTGATTTTTGTAAAAAATAGGAGTATCCTATATAAGAGACATAAAAAAACTACAAGTAAATTATCTAAAATAATTTTTTATTTATGGGGGGATTGTTAAGTGAAAGTAGTAAAAAGAAATGGGAAAATTGATGATTTTCAAGTGTTTAAAGTAAAAAAAGCAATTGAAAAAGCATTTAATGCAACGAAAACTTGTTTTTCTGAAGACATGCTAGACATATTGTCTTTGAGAGTTACTGCTGATTTTCAAGAGAAAATTATACACGGAAAAGTTGACATTGAAGAAATACAGAATTCAGTAGAAAAAGTTCTTAGTGATGTAGGGTATAGCAAAGTTGCCAAAGCATATATTTTATACAGAAAGCAAAGAGAAAAACTAAGAGATATGAAAAACATTTTGGATTACTCAAAAGTAGTAGATTCTTATATAAATACAGAGGATTGGAGAGTTAAAGAAAATTCTACAGTAACCTATTCTATTGGAGGACTTATATTACATAATTCTGGAGCAATTTCTGCTAATTATTGGTTGTCAGAAATATATGACGAAGAAATTGCAAATTCTCATAGAAATGGAGATTTTCATTTACATGATTTATCAATGTTAACTGGTTATTGTGCAGGTTGGTCTTTAAGAGAGCTTTTAGAAGAAGGTTTGGGAGGCGTAAATGGGAAGATAACTTCAAGCCCTGCAAAACATTTATCGACTTTATGCAATCAAATGGTTAATTTTTTAGGAATAATGCAAAATGAATTTGCTGGAGCTCAAGCTTTTTCAAGCTTTGATACATATTTAGCTCCTTTTATAAAAAAGGATAATATGGAATATAAAGAAGTGAAACAATGTATACAATCCTTTATTTATGGAGTAAATACTCCAAGTAGGTGGGGAACTCAAGCTCCTTTTTCCAATATTACTCTAGATTGGACTGTACCAAAGGATTTATCAGAAGAATATGCGATTATCGGTGGGAAAAAAGTAGATTTTAAATATAAAGATTGTCAAAAAGAAATGGACATAATAAATAAAGCATTTATAGAAATAATGCTTGAAGGAGACGCTAACGGAAGAGGTTTTCAATATCCAATACCAACTTATAATGTAACAGAGGATTTTGTTTGGAATAGTGAAAATGCAAAGCTTTTATTTGATATGACATCAAAATATGGAACTCCATATTTTCAAAATTTTATAAAATCAGATTTAAATCCCGGAGATGTAAGATCCATGTGTTGTAGACTTCAATTGGACAAAAGAGAATTGAAGAAAAAAACTGGAGGACTTTTTGGAAGTGGAGAAAAAACTGGTTCAATTGGAGTAGTTACAATAAATCTTCCTAGAATTTCTTTCACTTCAGAAAATGAGGAAGAATTTTTTGAAAGACTTTCTTATATTATGAACATTGCAAAACGTTCATTAGAAATCAAAAGAAAAGTAATAACTAAGTTTATGGATGACGGATTATATCCTTATGCAAAGAGATATCTAAATAATTTTAATACACATTTTTCTACAATAGGATTAATTGGGCTAAATGAATGTTCTTTAAATGCTTCGTGGATAAAAAGTAGTCTTATTAGTGAAAGAGGAAGATTATTTGGAGAAAAAGTATTGGAATTTATGAGAGAGAAAATAGCAGATTTTCAAGAAGAAACAGGGAATTTATATAATTTAGAGGCAACTCCTGCAGAAAGTACAAGCTATAGACTTGCGAAAATGGATAAAGAAAAATATCAAGAGATTGTACTTGCTTCTAAAAATGGAGAGTCACCTTTTTATACAAATTCTTGTCATTTGCCTGTAAATTATACAGATGATATTTTTGATGCCCTTGAAATTCAAGAAAAACTTCAAAGTAAATTTACTGGCGGAACCGTATTTCATGGGTTTTTAGGAGAAAAAATAAAAGATTGGGAAACATGTTCAAAACTTGTAAAAACAATAGCTTCAAATTTTAGAGTTCCATATTTTACAATATCTCCAACTTATTCTATTTGTAAAACTCATGGATACCTTGAAGGGGAACAATTTGTTTGCCCTCATTGTTCAGAAGAAACAGAGGTATACAGTCGAATTACAGGTTATTACAGACCAATAAAGCATTGGAATGATGGGAAACAGTCAGAGTATTTGATGAGAAAAGAATATACTAAATATTCAGAAGACAGCGAAGAGAATAAAAATTCTGAAATTATATATAAATATCTTTTTACTACAGAAACATGTCCAAAGTGCCCAGAAGCTAAAAATTTATTGAAAGATGAAGAAAATATTACTTTTATAAATGCAAGTGACAATATCGAACATGCATTAAAATATAATATACGTTCTGTACCTAGTCTTGTTATTGTTAATGAAGAAAATAGACATAAGGTTTATTCTGGATTAACTGAAATATATAAGTTTTTATCAATGTGATGTATTAATTTTTTGAAGTAGGAGCCTTATTTGGCTCCTAGATTTATTTTAAGAAATCAAAAAAATATAATTAGCATTTGACAAAAAAAAATTACAGGTATATAATTGGCATATGATAATTAAAATAAAAAAAGGAGATTGATAAAATGAAAAAAATTGCATTTCCAACTAATGACAGAGTAACGGTAGAAGAACATTTTGGACATTGTAGAGAGTTTGTAATATTTAACGTAGAAAATGGAGAAATAGTAAATAGTGAATTTGTTGTTCCACCTCCACATGCTCCAGGAGTAATTCCAAACTTTTTAGGACAACTTGGAATTCATACAATAATTACAGGTGGTATGGGTGGTATGGCAATAGATATATTTAAACAAAATAATATTGAAGTAATTCTTGGGGCAAGAGGAAGTGTAGAAGAAAATTTAAAAGTTTATTTAAATGGAAATCTTGAGTCAACTGGTTCTGCTTGTAGTCATCATCATGGGGAAGATCACGAACACGGTCATAACCATAATTGCGGGAATTAATTTAACTAGTTGTAAAACTAAAAAAATATATGTACACAGTTAAAAATAATATAAATAAGATTTTTATTGGTTTTAATGAGATTTAGACTTTTAAGTCTTTAGTCGAATTATGGAGTGGCGAGGATACTTCCTTCCCATGGGTTCCGCCCCGACTTCCCCTATCTTTCCCCACTGAAGGTGGAGGGATTACAATAAAAAACGTAGTTTTTTATGATAAGTAAAATAAAGGTGTTGGAGTTTTGCAACAAACTAGGAATTAATTAATAAGGGAGAAATGAAATTGGAAAATAAAGCATTAAATTACTATGAAAATGGCTTTAATTGTGCTCAATCTGTGCTAAAAGCCTGTAATGAACATTTAAAATTGACAGATAATGAAGAAGATTTGATAAAAGCATCTATGGGACTTGGAACAGGAATGTTTCTTGGAGAAACCTGTGGAGCAGTAACAGGAGCTATTATGGCTCTCAGTTTAAAGCTTGGGAGTTCAGAGGCTTCTGATAGAGAGAACATGAGAAAAGTTTTTAAACAGATAAAAATTTTTGAAACAGATTTTAAAGAAAAAAATTGTTCTATGAATTGTAAAGAATTGAAAACAGTTCATAAAATTGACTGCAAAAAAGTAATACAAGATTCAGTAATGCAAATTGAGAAACAAATAGAAGAATTATGATTTAATCAAAGTAAGAACTTCTTACTTTGACTAAGCTTATTAAATAGTTATTTTTTAGTTGTTTAAAAAATATATTTTAATGTTCTTTTTTTTGGACAGGTACTAAATTTAATAAGGATTGGTGATTAACTTGAAAATTTTAGGACTAGTAAAAACTTCGACAGTAGATTATCCAAGCAAATTAGTTTCGACTATATTTCTGGGAGGGTGTAATTTTAATTGTGAATATTGTCATAATAGAGATTTAATAAAACCAGAAGATAGTGTCCCTTCAATTAGCGAAGATGAATTAATAAGTTTTTTAAAAGGTAGAAGAAACATAATAGAAGGACTCTGTATAACTGGTGGAGAAGCTACTATATGGGGAGAAAAACTTATAAGTTTAGTAAGGAAAATAAAATCAGAACTTGGGAATGATTTTTTAATAAAACTAGATACAAATGGTTCTAATCCAAATTTTTTAAGGGATTATGCCAATGAATTTGATTATATAGCCATGGATTTTAAAACAACAAATTATAAAAAATACTTAAACTTTTCTGATGAAATTATTAAAGAAAGTTTAAATATATTAAAAAACACAAAGATTCCTTATGAAATAAGAATAACAATGTATCCACCTTATATTAAAGAGGAAGATATGGAGTCTATAGCAAAAATACTTGAAGGAATAGATAAAGTATTTCTACAAGAATATAAGCCTGTAGAATTTGGAAGTCAGGAGATTTATTCTCTTCCAATATTGGAAAAATTTAAAGATATTTTGATAAAAAATGGAGTAAGTATAGAAATAAGATAAATAATTTTTAGGAGAATTGATGCCAAGACCAGTAAAATGTAGAATAATAACTGAAATGCCAAATCATTTAGCTTTTAAACCTGTAGGATTTCCTATGGATAAACTTAAAAGAATAATACTTACTTTAGATGAGTATGAAGCTCTTAGGCTTGCTGACTTTGAAGAATTATACCAAGAGGATGCTGCTGAAAAAATGAATGTTTCAAGACAAACTTTTGGAAATATAGTAAAAAGTGCAAGGAAAAAGGTTTCGGAAGCTATCATTACTGGAAAAGCCATTATTATTGAGGGTGGGGACGTAACAATACTTAATAAACCTTGTTCAAGATGTAAGAAAAATAGAAAATTTTGTCCAAAATGTGAGGTTAAAAATGATGAAAATAACATGTCTGGTGAATAATTTTAGTATAAATGAAAATTTGAAAGATGAGCATGGTTTAAGTTTTTATATAGAAAAGAACAATAAAAAGATTCTATTTGATACGGGAATGGGAGAAGCTCTCTTTCAAAATGCAAAAGAATTAAATATAAATCTTAAAGATATTGATTATGTAATTTTAAGTCATGGTCACAATGATCATACAGGTGGATTGAAAGAATTTTTAAAAATTAATAGTAAAGCTAAGGTAATAGTTCATAAAGAAATTTTTATAGAAAAATTTAGTAAACGAACAGGTCAAATGAAATTTATAGGGCTTTCTAAGAATGAATTAGATTTGAATAGATTTGAATTTATTGAAGAAAGTTATAATTTAGATGAAGATATTATAATTATTGGAAATCTTAGAGATTATGAAGAGACAAGAGAAAAAAATCATTATGTAAAAATTGTAGATGAATATTCACCTGATATGTCTAAGGATGAAATTTACATGATAATAAAAGAAAAATCATATGATATTCTTGTTACTGGTTGTTCTCATAGAGGTATAATTAACATAGTAAATGAACTTCATGAAAAAAATTATCTTTGGGAAAGATTTTTTTTATTTGGAGGGCTTCATTTTAGAAATAAAACTTATAAAGAGCTTATAAAATTAAATTATAAATTAGAAAGCTTAGGAGTAAAGAGAGCCTTCGTAAATCATTGTACTTTTGATAATACTAATATAAGTAAAGAGTTACATACTATGGAATATTTTTTTGGCGGAGATATAGTAGAATTAGGAGGAAATTAATATAATGGATGCAAAAATACAACAGAAAATGCAAGAAGAAGCACAAAAAATTCAAGATAAAATGATAAAAGTAAAAAATAAAATTATGGTCATGAGTGGAAAAGGTGGAGTAGGAAAGTCAACTGTCTCTGTTAATCTTGCTGTAGGATTGTCATTAGAAGGGAAAAAAGTAGGGATATTAGACGCTGATATTCATGGACCAAATGTTCCTTTAATGTTAGGGGTAGAAGGAGCAAAAATAGCAGATATTAGAAAACCTTATGAAATAAGCTCAACTTTATCAGCAGTTTCTCTTAGTTTTTATATGGATAATTCAGATAAACCTATAGTTTTTCGAGGACCAGCAAAATCGAGTGCTATAAGAGAAATTTTGTCAAATGTAGATTGGGGAGAATTAGATTATTTAATTGTTGATTTACCACCTGGAACAGGAGATGAACAACTTACTATTGCTCAAAGTATAGGCGATGTAGATGGAGCTATAATAGTTTCAACTCCTCAAGATGTTGCAGTATTAGATGTAAGAAAATCTATTGAATTTTCAAAACTAATAAATGTTCCTGTTCTTGGTCTTGTAGAAAACATGAGTGGTTTTATTTGCCCATGTTGTAATGAAACAATTCAAATATTTAATACAGGTGCAGTAGAGAAAACTATATCAGATTTTAATATTGAACTTTTAGACAAAATTCCAATGGAACCAAAACTTGCTAACGCAGGAGATACTGGAAAATCTCTTTTCTTTGAAACAGAGGAAAGTTTAGTAAAAGATAAATTTAGAAATATAGTAAAAAGAGTAATTGAGAAAACTACAATTAATATTTAAAAACTCACTTTAAGGGAGTAAATGTATGAATGATATAAATTTAATGATAGAAGATTTTTATAAAAGTTTTCATCAAATAGAAGAATTAGAACTTAAAAGAGATATTAAGTGTTTGACACTCAATGAATATCACACAATAAATGTGCTTGGTGAAAGACTCCTTTCTATGAATGAACTTGCTGATGATTTAGCAATTACAATGGGGACAGCAACTGTAGCAATAGAAAATCTTGTGAAAAAAAACTTTGTAAAAAGGGAGAGAAGTCAAGAAGATAGAAGGAAAGTTTTTGTATCTCTTACTAAAAAAGGATTTTTAGCTTTAGAAAATCATAGAAAATTTCATAAAAAGATAATAAATTTAATAACAAAAGATTTAAACTTAGATGAACTAGAAAGCTTTATAGGAATTTTTGAAAAGCTTCATATCAATCTTTCAGAGACTTTAAATCTTTCACAGTCACAAAAAATATATGATTTTTCTGAAAATATAGAATTGAAAATTACTGATATTTTAGGTTCAAGAGGTCTTAAGGATTTTTTCTTTAATGAAAACATTAGAATAGGAACTATTGTTAAAACATTAAAAAAAGGAAATAATACTATATTGCTAGCTATTTCAGAGAAAGAAATAGAGTTAGATAAAAAAGATGCTGATAATTTAATAGCTGTTCAGTATTTTTAAAAAATTCATTTATTCAAATATAAAAGTTAAACAATAAAAAGTAGCTAATGCTACTTTTTATTGTTATATAAATTATTTAGAAATTTTCCTTTAAATTTTTTATATCATTTTCTAAATTATTGTCATTAGAAAAACCTATTTTTTCAATTTTATCTTGATAATATTTTTTTACATCTTCCCACTTATAGTATGGATAGAAATTTGTTTTTATTGGGAAAGCAACTTCTTTTTCATTCTGAAGCATTTTAACTAATAAATCTTTTCCATTTGAATAAATTAACCATTGAATATTTGCAGCCATAGGAGTTACAGTAGAAGCATCCCAATTTTTTAGTATTTCAGTTGGGTTATTAGAACTTTCATTATATGTACTTATTTCAAGGAATGATACTAGAGGTATTATAGTTTCTGCATGAGCAAAATTAAATATTCCTGCAAGGTTAGGATTTTTTAAGCCATTTTCTGTGCTATTTATCATATTTTTAACTAATGGTGCTATAATATCTGTAGGTAGGCTAGTTATAGAAGGCCCCTTTTGCAAGTAATCTTCAATGCTTATGATACTTTCATACCAAGCTAATTGCTCGTTTGTAAAATATTTTTTAAATTCAAATAATCCCTCTTCTTTCAAAGCAGCTGAAATTATATAAAGATTATATAAATTAGAAACAGCTTCTGTAGGATTTTTTAACTTTACTTTCCCATTTTCATCTTTTAATTTAAATTCTCCCTTTTCTAATCTATCATAGAATCTTTCTGATACTAATTTTAAAAGGATTTCTTTATCAAATTTTTTACCTATTTCTCTTTTTGTATATTCATTAAATATTGAATTCCATTCCCCATTTTCTTCAAAATCAATGTATCTTTCAGCTATATCATAGGGTCTTAAATAAGGATCTTTAAATTCTTCATAAAAATTCGATGTTATGGATACTGAATTTATTTCTTTTTTAAGTCCTTTTAGAAATTCGTCTCTGCTTTCTTTGGCTCTATCAGAATATGTTGCATAAGCTATAACTTCTGATTTATAAGAAAATAATTTTTTATTATTTATAGCAGTTCTTCTACCTATATTCTCTAATTCTTTTTTTCCTTTAATAGTAAGAAGTCCATAGTTACCTTCTTCTACTTTCATTAATTTGCTAATTTCATCTTTTAGCTCTTTTCCTAAATTAGTTATTTCACCATCTTTTTCTGCAATGGAAAGAAGTTCGAAAAGCGTTTTATCATATTTTGAACTAGAAAGATGTCTAGAACCATGTCTTCCCACATAGTTTATAAATACCAAATTGTAGTTTTTTGGAGGTGAGCTATAATCTGTAACTTCATAAGGATAAGGACTCTTACTACTTAGGAAAGTAAAGTGCTTATCTTTAGTTTCAAAGGCTGCAACACCCGTTTTTTTCTGATTTGTACATGATGTAAAAATAGTTAAAGCAATAAGTATGATAAAAATTATTTTTTTCATTAAAATATCTCCTTTTTCGTTTATTTTATATTAGCTTTTTAGTGTAAATAAAATATAAAAGAAGTGTAAATTCATTGAAAAAACTATGAAAATTGAGGTAAAAAAAATTCTGTTTAAAAGTATAAAAAATGATATAATACAAATATAATTTAGTTAGTTGCAAAACTAAAAAAATATATGTACATAGTTAAAAATAATACAAATAAGATTTTTATTGGTTATAATGAGAC
>JAFGUR010000082.1 GCA_016938425.1 Fusobacteriaceae bacterium | reverse complement strand
ACATTTCCTTTTTTATCCAAAATTCCTATTTGATTATTTTTCACCACACTTGTATAATCAGAATCTTTAAAACTTGTAATTGTTTGAATAACTGCTTTATTATCAGAAAAAACAATCTTCCCTTCAGGATTCCATAATGTGTGTCCATTGGTTCTGTAACCTTTAACATTTTGAGAATATAATCTTTTTTTATTTTCTATATATAGTTATTTCATCTATCGTTTCTTTTGAATAACTTAAAAAACTAATTCTTCTACCTTTGTAAATTTTTTCAAGTAAATATGAAGGTTTGTCATCTCCAACTAAATATATCTTTTTAGGATTAATATTCCCTAATTTTTTTTGAGCATCTTTGTAAGAAAGACCTATCTTTATATCAAATATTTCATTACCATCAAGAATTTCAATCATTTCTAATACACCATTTTCAAAAATTAAAATTAGGTTTTCATTCTTCACCTTATATCCTTCTAGAGACTCTTCTGCTCCAGTACTTACTATCTCATACATAATTTTTTTTTTATGAAAACTTGATTCATTATATTCAAAATAGTTAATTATCTTATTTAATTTACTATCTTCATTTATTTTATCAGCACCAAATAAATTAAAAAAAGATAAAAAAATTATAATCATTATTTTTTTCATTTTACCCCCGATTTAATCAATTTTTCTCTAGTTTCTTTTATAAAGCAATCTAAAGCAGTGTACTTTATACCTGTATTTGTTGTATATGTATTATAAGATTCTAGATAGTCCCAATGCCAAACCTCTTTGTGATAAAATCCTTTTTTTAAATCATAATCTTTTAAAGGATTTAAACTTGTTTTTAAAATAGAAACATAACCACTAAATCCGTACTTACCTACATTATCATTTAACCATTTTAATTCATTTGGACAATCTAAATCTTTTAAAATAAAATTTTCTTTTTTCCCCGCAACTAAGTCAATAGCCCTACATTTACCATGATTACTTTTCCCTTTTCCAGAAAGTACACAACCACTTTTAGTTTTCCCTGTAAAGTCATAATCAGTTGGGTTTTTCTTATATATTTCATATTCATTTGCTACCTTACTTGGAAAATCAAAATCTGGTTTGGCCGCATATGAAGCATTCATAGCATATTCAAAATAAGTTTTAACTTTTGAAGAATAACTCCTAAATCCACTTATTGAGCCACTAAAATTTAAATTATTTACATTTAATTCTTTTTTATCTAATGCTCCTTGAATTAATTGAGCCCAAGCAACTGCTAAACTAGGAGAGGCCAAAGCCTTTTTTGGTAAAAGTACTGTCAACTCTTTAGGTAATATTTCATTAGATATCACCTCATATTTTTCAGGCTTCCAATCTTTTAACAATTCTTCTCTAGATAAACCTACTACCCCTCTCTTTTCGACTGAAGAGTCCGTTTTTATTTTAATATATTTTAACATTGAATCTATAGTTGTATCATCTGCTAAACCAGTAATAATATTTGGTTCTCCTGTTTTTTGAGCACCAGGATTTTCAGGATTACATTTACTTTGAAAAATAATTAAAGCGCTTGAACTTTTTACCCCGATATCTCCATCAATACATTTATATTTCTTAGAACAGCTATAATTATTTGCTTTTGCATTAGGTCCATAAGCTAAACATTCCTTGCAATCCTTATGGTTCAAATCAAATCCTATAGCTTTAAGACACCTTTGCATTTTTTTCTCTTTTGTGTCATCTGTTTTTTCTAAAAGATAATTAGCATCTGGATTTTTACTTCCGTTCCCATAAACATTCTCATCCTTTACTACAGCTATCCCCTTTGCCGAAGTTCCTGTTTGATTACTAGTATTTTGACCTTCTTGAGCTTGTTTTTCTTCTTCACTTTTCCCTTCTCCATTATAGTTCCAAAATTTGCTGTCCTGTTTCAACAATGTTTATTGTGGCTCCATTTATAACTATTAATCCATCAGAAGTTGTATCTTCTGAGCTAAAGGCATTCCATTGCTTAGTAAGAATTCTGGAATATTTATTTTGTAAAAATTAGGTCTAAATTTCTTTACAACTATCTCTAAGTAATTTATCTATTTCTCCCATTTGTTGTTTATATAAATTATTACTTTTAATCGCTCCTAAAACAAAACTATATGTTTCTGACGAAGTTAAAGGTTTTAATTCATCAAACCAATATTTTGTATTACTTTTTTTATTAGCTAATTGGGGATT
>JAFGUR010000081.1 GCA_016938425.1 Fusobacteriaceae bacterium | reverse complement strand
TTTTGAAGTAGCCTTTTGCATTATTAAAGCAAATATCCTCTACCATTTTTCCAAGTAGTTTGTAATCTTCTGGAGCTTCACCATTTTCAACCCATTGAGCTATTAAGTTACAAAGTATTCTTCTAAAATACTCATGTCTAGTATAAGATAAGAAACTTCTAGAATCAGTAAGCATTCCTACAAATCTACTTAATAGCCCCATATTACCCAAAGCTACCATTTGTCTTATCATTCCGTCTTTTTGGTCATTAAACCACCATCCAGAACCAAATTGAATTTTCCCTGGGATTCCTCCTCCTTGGAAACATCCTATTAAAGTTCCAAGAGCTTCGTTATCTCTAGGATTTAGTGTGTATAAAATAGTTCTAGGTAATTGATCAGTACTATCAAGTTTATCTAAAAATTGTGCAAGAGATTCTATATAAGTATAATCAGCTATAGTATCAAATCCTGTATCAGGTCCAAGAACTTTATGCATTCTAGTATTGTTATTTCTTCTTGTTCCCATATGAAGTTGCATCGCCCATTGAAGTTTTGCATATTTTTTTGCTACAAATAACATAATAGCAGTTTTAAATTTCTCTACCTCTAATTGCTCTAGTGCTTCTCCATTTAATTTCTTTTGATAAATTTTTTCTAATTCTTCTTCATTTGACTCTGCAAATACAGGAGGGTCAAGGGCATGGTCTGATACTCTACATCCTATTTCATGGAAAAAGTTTATTCTATTTTCCAAAGAATTTAATAAGTCTTTAAATGTTACTATTTTTTTATTTTCAACTTTAGATAAACTTTCAATCCAAGGTAAAAAAGTTTCTTTTTCAATATTAAAAGCTTTATCTGGTCTAAAAGTAGGTAAAACCTTTACTTTAAAATTTTTGTCTTCTTTTAAACTTAAATGATATTCTAAACTATCTACAGGGTCATCAGTGGTACAAATAACTTGTACATTAGATTTTTCTATTAGAGCTCTTGCATTAAATTCGTCTTTAAGAAGAAGCTCATTGCATTTGTTCCATATACCTTCAGCGTTTTCTTTATTTAACAAATCATTTATACCAAAGTATCTTTTAAGCTCCAAATGTGTCCAATGATATAAAGGATTTCCAATACAGTTTTCCATAGTTTCTGCCCATTTAAGAAATTTTTCTTTATCCTCAGCATTTCCAGTTATATATTTTTCATCTACTCCATTACTTCTCATAGCTCTCCATTTATAATGGTCTCCACCTAACCAAAGTTCAGTAATGTTTCTGTATTTTTTGTTTTCTGAAATTTCTTTTGGGTTTAGGTGACAATGATAATCATATATAGGCATATTTTTTGCATAATCATGATATAATTTTTCAGCCACTTTATTTTCCAACAAGAAATTCTCACACATAAATCCCTTCATCTAACCACTCCTTAAAACATATTTGAAACTTAATCTTAATTTTCTTATACTAATTTATACAATGACACAAGCTTTATTTCCATTAGATAATTTGCTATTTTTTTTGAATTTTTGGACTTTTTAACCTATTTCAGATTAATTAGTTTGATTTTCGTATGTAAACGCTGATGGAAATAGATATTTGCTTTTTATCAGGCTTTTATATATAATATCTTGTAATTAAAGATAAAAATAAATCGAGGTTAAGTATAAAAATAAACAGAACAGTTGCAAGAGCTATAGAAATAATGGAATTATTATCTAAGGAAAAAAAAGGACTTACAATAAAAGAAATAAGTAAAACAATGAATATGCCTAAAACAAGTACTTATGATATATTGGAAACTTTAGTTCATAAAGAGATTCTTGAAAAAAACACTGGAGAACAGAACAATTATAGAATAGGAATAAAGAGTTTTCAAATTGGAAGTAGTTATTTGAGTACAAAAGAAATATTTCAAATTATTGATGAACCT
>JAFGUR010000080.1 GCA_016938425.1 Fusobacteriaceae bacterium | reverse complement strand
GTCATCAACTTAAGAAAATTTATTGTTTCTATCTGGGCAACCACAAGGGATTGCCCCTACAAATTTATTATGTTTTGTAGGGTGCGCTTCTTGTGGGCGCCCTAAGTTGACGACATTCGGGCTTCGCCCCGACTCCCCTCTTTCTCCCCACCGTAGGTGGGGGATGTATAAAAAACATAGTTTTTTATATAAGTATAATCAAGCTGTTGCAATTTTGCAACAAGCTAATATATAGCAATGAAAGGAGATAGCATAATGAACCTATTAACACTAGAAAATATAAAGAAAAACTATAAGTTAGGTGAAACTTTGGTAGAAGCTTTAAAAGGAATAAATTTAAAAGTAGAAAAAAGTGATTTCCTTTCAATTATAGGTCCTTCTGGAAGTGGGAAAACAACACTTTTAAATATTATTGGTTGTATAGATAATCCTAGTGATGGAAAAGTAGTTTTATCAAATGTAGAAATAACAAATTTAAATGATAAAGAAATAACAAATTTAAGACTTCATAAATTAGGATTCATTTTTCAGACTTTTAATCTTATACCTGTATTAAATATTAGAGAAAATGTTGAATTTCCTTTATTACTTATGAAGAAATTTTCTAAGAATGAAATAGATAAAAAAGTAGAAAAAGTTATAAAAGAAGTTGGATTAGAAAACTTTATAAATCATAGGCCATCAGAACTTTCTGGTGGGCAAAGACAAAGGGTTGCTATTGCTAGGGCTTTAGTTACAGAGCCAGAAATAATATTAGCAGATGAACCAACAGCAAATTTAGATTCAAAAACTTCTGAGCAAATATTGGAACTAATGAAGAAATTAAATGTTAGTAATAAGACAACTTTTATTTTTTCTACCCATGACCCTGATGTATTAAAATATGCCAATAGAATTGTAAAGATAAAAGATGGATTATTAGAAGAATAGGAGAAAACTATGAGCTTATCTAGTAAAATTGCATGGAGAAATATTTGGTTACATAAAAATAAAAGTATAGTAATAGGAATTATCTTATTTTTAGGTGCATTTTTAATGACATTAGGTAATGGGATAGTATCAGGAATGGAAAAAGGATTAGAAACTAATTTGAAAGATTCCTTTACAGGAGATATAGTAATAATTCCAAATTCTGAAGTTACAGATGCTATATTTGCAGATATATCAGGAAGCACTAGAGAGGTTATTCCAAAGTATTTTGAGATAGAAAAAACTTTGAAAAATTATAAAGAAATAGAAAAAATGTTACCTTTCGCTTTTGCAGTAAACTATGTTTTAAATGAAGAGTCAGACATGACACCTATTGGAGTAGTAGGAGTAGATATTCAAGAGTTTAAAAATTTTTATACTGATAGATATATTGTTACAGAAGGGGAATTTTTTAATAAAGATGAAAAAGGACTTCTAGTTGGAAATGTTTCAAGAAATAAATTATTAAAATATACAGACACTTGGTATTCAGCAAAGAATGTTCCTTTAGATAAGGTAAATCTTAGTAAAGAAGCTAAGGAATTTAAGGATAATTTGATTATAAAAGATGAAATAGTATTAATGGGAACAGGAAAAAATACAAGTTTTGATATAAAAATTCCAGTAACAGGAATATATAGATTAAAATCTTTGGATAAACTTTTTAGTGATAATTTAATAATTGATATAAATAGTTTTCGAGAGGCTAATGGGTTAGTAACTGGTGAAAATAAGGTGGAAAATCTTTCAAAAGAAGAAGAAAAAGTTTTAAGTGAAGGGTTTTCTTTTGATGAAACAATAGTAGAAAATAGTGAGGGGACAAGCAATCTAGATAGTTTAGAGCAAATATTTAAGGAAGAAAATAATTATTCCAAGACTATAAAAGTAGATAGTGGAGCTTATAATGTCATAGTTATTAAAATAGATAGTAAATCAGATGAAAAAAATATGATAAAAACCTTAAATAATGATTTTCAAAAAAATAAGTTGGAAGTAAGAGCAATAAGTTGGGCAGATTCTTTAGGATTTATTGGAAAAATTTCATTGTTAATTAAAATTGTATTAAATGCTTTTATTTTTATTATTTTCTTTGTAGCAATAATAGTAATTATGAATACTTTATCAATGACTGCACTAGAGAGAACTTCTGAAATTGGGATGATGAGAGCAATTGGAGCTCAAAAGTCTTTTTTAAAGATAATGTTTGCAAAAGAGACGGGTATTTTGTCTTTTCTATTTGGAGGTTGTGGAATTCTCTTTGGGATAATAGTAATTTTATTATTACAAGCCTTGAAAATACATTCATCAAATGAATTTTTACAAATTGCTTTTGGAGGAGATTATTTATATCCTTTAATACAATTAAATGATTTATTAATTGGATTTTTTGAACTTTTTTTTGTGACAATATCCTCTTTACTTTATCCTATAAGATTATTAGGAAAAATTACTGCTTTAGATGCTATTTCAAGAGACTAGGAGGAAATTATGAATATAATATTTAAAGTAAGCTTAAGAAATCTTTTAAGGCAGAAAAGAAGAAATTTTCTTTTGGGCATAGGAATAGCTTTTGGAATGTCTATACTTGTAATTGCAAGCTCATTTTCTCAAGGACTTGTAGATGTATTAATTAAAGATTTAATAAGTAGCGTAGCAGGTCATGTTCAAATTAATGGAAATGAAAAATCCAAAAGAATAATAAGAGATAAAGAACCAATTTACAAAGTTATAAATAAGTATCAAGACAAAATTCTTAGAATTGATGAGAGTGTAGGGGCATATACAAGAATAATTGGGAATGGAAATTCTATAAATGCACCTATTGTGGGGGTGAAAAATCAAGATGGATTTTTTGGAAATTATTTAAGAATAATTTCTGGAGATACAAAAGATTTTGATACAAATACTTTTGAGTATCCTATAATTATTTCGCCAGATAAGGCAAAGTCATTGAAGGTTAAAGTTGGAGATGTTGTTAAAGCAAAATTTACAACTGTTACAGGTCAAATTCAAGCAGTGAATATGCAAGTTATTGCAATAGCAACAACAAATAGTAGTTTTACAGATTTTGTTTTATATATGGATGTTAATAAAATGAGGACTCTTTTGGGATATAGACCTTGGGAAAGTGGTCCAATACAAATAGTTCTTAATAATCCTAAAAAAGATACTATTTTTATAGCAGATGAAATTAGAAATGAAATTAAACCTGAGTTACTTAAAGGAAAAGGGACAATACTTGATAAACCTATTGAAATATATGCTTTTAAGAAAGATGATAAAAGCATAGAAAAGATATTTAACGAAATAAAAGTTGTAGAGGGAGAAAAAAAAGAGTATACAGGGAAAAAAGGTTTTTTAATTAGTGAAAGTTTAAAGGAAAAATTAGGAATAAAATTAGGAGATAAAGTATCTTTTAAATATATATCAAAATATTCTGGAGAAATTGAAGTAGAAGCAAGTGAAGTAAATGGAGTTTTTCAGAGTACAGACAAGTTTAAAGAAAATTTTATTTTTCTAAATGGAGAAAAGATATATAAAATTTTTAATGAGGACATTCCAAAAGACTATAAAAGTGATAGTTTTACTAAAGCAGATAATATCTACGATTCTTTTGCTAAAAACTATGAGCTTTTGGAAAAAGCAAAAACTTCTGAGGAACTGGACAAATTAAAAAGGCTAGAGAGAGCCTATAAATCAGATAGGCCAGTATACTCTGTGGAAACTATGTATGAAACAGCAGAACGAGT
Source organism: Fusobacteriaceae bacterium (assembly GCA_016938425.1). Lineage (GTDB taxonomy): Bacteria > Fusobacteriota > Fusobacteriia > Fusobacteriales > Fusobacteriaceae > JAFGUR01. Next base: position 2,764 of record JAFGUR010000080.1, on the reverse strand, counting down.
TTTAGCAATTCAGTATGCTTTATCTCTTATTACATGGTTAGTAGGACTTATTTTATTTTTTATTATTTTAATTGGGGTTGTTAATACTCTAAGAATGACAATAAAAGAGAGAACTATTGAAATAGGAACTTTACGTGCCATAGGAATGCAAGCAGGAGAAGTTAAGAAAGGATTTATTCTAGAAAGTATATTATTAACTTTAGTATCTTGTGTATTTGGAATAATTTTTGGAATAGTTGCTATTAAAATATTAGGTTCTATAGAATTTGATAGCAATAATCCTCTTTCTTTTATATTAAAGAATAGAAAGATTTATTTTAGATTTAGTATTTTGAGTACTTTTTTTCAGATAGTAATTTTAACTTTTGTTACAGGAATTACAGCATATTTTCCTGCAAAAAGAGCAAGTAAAATAAATCCAAATGATGCTTTAAGGCATGTAGAATAGGAGTTAATTATGAAAAAAATAATTGTTATTATTATGATTTTAATAAGTCAAGTTACATTGGCAATTACAGGAAGTGAAATATTAAATAAAGTGGATGAATTAGGAAGTTTGGACAGGGATACTACAGCTAAAGTAAAATTGACAATTAAAGAAAAAGGGCAAGGGATTAAGGTAGAAGAATTACTTTATTATAGGAAAGATAGTGCAGATTCTTTTCTAATAGTATTTACAGCACCTTCTAATGAGAGGGGTAATGGATATTTGAAAAATGGAGATAATATTTGGCTATATAAAAAAAATACAAGAACATTTCAGTTTGTTAATAGTAATGAAGTTATAGGAAGTTCAAGAGCTACGGCTGAAGATTTTGAAGAAAAAAAATTAGCAGATATGTATAATGTTGTAAAAGATAAATCAGGAAAAGAAATAATTGAAGAAGTAAAATTGGGAAATAAAAATTGTTATAAAATAGAAGTAAAAGCTAAAAACAATAAAGTTAAAAATCCTAAAAGAATATATTGGATTGATAAAGAAAGTTTTTTGCCTTTACAAGTTGAAAATTATTCGTTATCAGGAAAATTAACAGAAACTATTCAATTTGGTTCTTATAAAAAAATAGAAAATAGCTATATTTCTACAAAATTATTGATTACAGATGAATTTGATAATGAAAATAAAACTTTGGTAGAAATTTCTAATATTTCAACAGAAAAAATACCAGATAAAATATTTACAAAAGCTTATTTAGAAAATCTTAATAAATAAATTAAGGAATGGTGAGCTTATGAAAAAAATTTATATATATATATTTGTTAGTATAATTTTATGTGGCCTTATAAGGGGTGATGAATTAGGTTTTGAAAATTTTTCAAATGAATTTGAAATTGATGAAACTGTAGAAGAAACAAAATATAATTTTGAAAACCCTTATGAAAAAACCTATAATTTTTCAGGAGAATTAGTTTTGGAAAATGATTATTATAGTTATTCTGGAACTAGTTATAAAGACAAAGTGTTTAGTCAAATATATTCAAATTTAAATTTGGAGGGAAGATTTAAAAAAAATTCAAAAATTTATACAAGTATTAAAGTTCAAGATACAAATGATAATTCTAAAGATGATTTGGTAGGCGTAAATGAAATGTTTTTTGATTTTAACCTTTATGATAAAGTGTATTTTAGGTTTGGAAAACAAGTTCTAGCTTGGGGGACAGGGTATTTTTTTAGTCCAAGTGATCTTATAAATGTAGAAAAAAAAACTATAGAAGATATGGAAAAAAGTAAGGGAAATTTGGGACTAAAAATTCATGTACCTAAAGGAACAGATAAGAATTTTTATAGTTATATTAAGGTAGAAGATAAGGAAAAAATTTCTGATGTGGATTTAGCATTAAAATATGAATTTTTAATTAACAAAACAGAATATTCTTTAGGTTTTTTAAATTTAGGTGAAGAAAACAAACAAATATTTTCTTCTGATTTCTCATCATCTTTTAAAGGTGCCATGACTTTTGGAGAATTAACTATAGAAAATGGAGAAAAAGTTCCTTATTATAAAAATGGTGTTCTTGGAAATCTAGAAAATAAGCCAGTTTTCAAATTATCTCTGGGTTATTCGAGAGTTTTTGATGACATAAGTACCAATAAAGATAAAAATATTCAACTTATTCAAGAAATTTATTATAATGGAGCAGGCTATTCAAAAAGTGAAAAAAATGGAATTCCTATAAATATTTATAATCCCTATTCCCAAGGAAAATGGTATTTAGCAACTTTTATTACTTTTTCAGAATTTTTTGGAAAAGAAACTACTATGATTTTTAATGTTCTAAGTGGATTTACTGATAATGCCCATCAACTGAATTTAACATATAATTATGATTTTACTAGTAGATTAACTTTGGGGACTTTTATAACAGGGTATATTTCTAGTGGTAGTAAAGAAGGAGATTTTTATTATCCAAATGGAGTAGTTGGCATTAAAGGTAAATATGAATTTTAGTGAACATAAAATTAAGGGACTTTACTTGCAATGTCATTAAGTTAAGAAAAATCATTGTTTCCATCTGGGCGAACACGAGATTCGCCCCTACAAATTCATTTGATTCTGTAGAGGTAGACCTACGTATCTCCCTTACCTTAATCACATTGACTCTACTTGAGTCCCTTTTATACTAAAGTAAAATTAAACATCATTCCATAAAAAATGATTCCAAATACTTAATTTATCATTTTGTAGCTTGAAACAAATATACTCAAAACGTTTGTAATCTTTATCGTTTTTCAAAGCATATCTTCTACCTAAAAGGTAGCTTT
>JAFGUR010000079.1 GCA_016938425.1 Fusobacteriaceae bacterium | reverse complement strand
CATTTTCTCTCACCTCTACTTTTATTTTTCTATTATACACACAACTGACTTTTAAGTCAATGACTTTTAAGTCATTTTGGATAAAAAATTTTAAAAAAGAAAATTTTAATAGTTAAAAACGCTTATAAAATTAGAAATATAAATATTAAAGGGATTTTATTTGCAAAATCTTACAAACAAAATCCCTTTTTTAAATAGCTTTATTTTTTATATAGAATACATCATTCTATATTATTTCTATATTTTTTTAATTTATGAGTTGCTTCTACAGACTTAAACGAAGAATAAATAACAAAAATAAGAAACGGTGCAGTACTTATATTTGAGGTAGATAAAATAATTGTAATAAAATCTAAAATAAACATTATAAACAGTATCATCGCTACTATTTTCGATTGTTTTTTAAGGATAAAAAAAGCCATTCCTATATAAGCAATACCTCCATATGGTATTGTTTTTTCTGATATTCCCAGCCACAACGACAATAAAATAAATATAGCCATAATTATAACCATTGATGCTTTAATAGTCCCCTCTGCTTCTTCTTCATTTGTTATTTTCCCGTAAATTTTAAATATACTAAACATTTTTCTCCTTATTTAATATTAATCTTAAATTTATAAAGTAAAAGACCATTTCTGGTCTTTTTCTATCTTATAACTTACCTAAAAGTTCCTTAATAAATTCTTGCACTTTATCAATTTCTACTTCAAAACTCTCATTTGTTTTTCTAACTTTAACTTCTACTTTTCCTTCTTCTATCCCTTTTCCAACTACAACTTTAATAGGATATCCTATAAGATCAGCATCTTTAAATTTAAATCCAATTCTTTCATTTCTGTCATCAATTATTGTATCGTAACCATCATTTAAGAAAGCTTTATAAAGATTTTCTGCAATTTCATTTTGTTTTTCATCTTTAATATTTGCTGGAATAACAACTATTTCAAATGGAGCAATTGCTCTTGGCCAAATCATTCCATTTTCATCATTGTTTTGCTCTATTGCTGCTGCTGAAACTCTTGAAACTCCAATTCCATAACATCCCATAGTCATAAATTGTTGTTTCCCATTTTGGTCTAAGAAAGTTGCATTTAATGATTTTGCATATTTTTGCCCCAATTGGAATATATGCCCAACCTCTATACCTCTTGCTACTTCTAAAGTTCCATCACAACAGCTACATTTCTCTCCAGTTTTTACCATTCTTATATCAGCATATTTTGTTATTGTTAAATCCCTTGCTGGATTTGCATTTATATAATGTTTATCAACTATATTTGCTCCAACTACTGCATTTGTTAAATTTTTAATTGACTCATCAGCTATAATAACAAATTTTTCATCTGTTACTCCATGAGTTCCACAAAATCCTTTTACAAAACCTAATTTTGCAAATTCTGTATCATCAATAAATTCCAAATCCATTACTGCTCCACTTATATTTTTAAGTTTTACTTCATTAATTTCATAGTCTCCTCTAATAAGAGCAACATAATAAGTAGTTTCACCTTCAAATATTGATTTATAAACCATGCATTTAATTGTTTTATCCATTGAAACATTTAAAAATGCTGAAACTTCTTCAATTGAGCTTACATTTGGTGTATCAACCAATGTTAACTCTTTTTCATTTTCTTCACTTTTATCAAATTTCACATCAGAAATTGCTTTTTCAGAGTTTGCTGCATAATTACATTTATTACAGTAAAATATGTCATCTTCTCCCGAACTTGCTAAAACATGAAACTCTTCTGTTGTACTTCCTCCAATATTTCCTGCATCTGCTGCAACAGCTCTATAATTTAATCCTAATCTATCAAATATTCTAATATATGCATTTTTCATATTTTGATATTCTTCTTCTAATGATTCATCTGTTGTATGGAAAGAATAAGCATCTTTCATGACAAATTCTCTTCCTCTCATAAGTCCAAATCTAGGTCTTCTCTCATCTCTAAATTTAGTTTGTATTTGATATACGTTTAATGGAAGCTGTTTATATGATGATATTTCATTTCTTATTATATCTGTAACTACTTCTTCACTTGTTGGTTGTAATGCAAAATCTCTCTCATGTCTATCTTTAATCCTCATAAGCTCAGGCCCCATAGTTGCCCATCTTCCTGATTCTTGCCACAATTCTGCTGGTTGAATAATTGGCATTAATATTTCTTGAGCCCCTGCTCTATTCATTTCTTCCCTTACAATATTCTCTATTTTTTTAAGAACTCTGTAACCCATAGGAAGATATGTATAAACTCCACTCGCTGATTTTTTTATCATAGAAGCTCTTGCCATTAGTTGATGACTTATAACTTCTGCGTCTTTCGGACTTTCTTTATATGTCTTTACTAACATTCTACTAAGTCTCATATCTTCACTCCTTAATTTTTCTAAATTTTCATTTAATTATACAAAATTTCCTAAGACTTGTCATTAATTTAATTATAAAGTTTTCTCAGATCTAATAATTAAAAAGGCACATCACTATAATGTGCCCTAAATTATCTATTTTCATAACTATTAATATTATCTGAACCACTATTAATACCCATTCTAGACATTTCAATATCAGTTTTTACTGTACATGCTTCATATGCTGTTTCAAAATCTATTAATCCACTTCTATAAAGTTTTAATATTTCTGTGTCAAAACTTTGCATTCCCAATTGCTCTGATTTCTTAAGAATTTCAGGTATTCTTCTCATTCCTTCTTCTGTTACAAGTAATTCTTGCACTGTTCCTGTATTTAATAAAACCTCACAAACAACTCTCTTACTATTATCTACTGTTTTTAATAACCTTTGAGAAACCACAGCTCTAATATTTTCAGATAATTGATATCTTAAACTTTTTGATCTTTCTGGTGGGAAAAAGTCTAAAATTCTTGTAATTGTTTTAGTTGCACTAATTGTATGTAATGTTGATATTACCAAATGCCCTGTTTCAGAAGCTTTTATTGCTGCTTCAATTGTTTGTTGATCTCTTAACTCTCCTAAGAAAATTATATCTGGATCTTGTCTCAAAACATATTTTAAAGCAGTTGTATAATCTTTTATATCATCAGGTATTTCTTTTTGACTTAAAATAGAATTTTTATCTCTATGAAGATACTCAATTGGTTCTTCAAATGTAATAATATTTCTCATAGAATTTGTATTTATATAATCTAACATAGACGCTACTGTTGTTGATTTTCCAGACCCTGTAGCACCAGTTACTAAAATAATACCATTTTGATGCTTAGTTAGTTTTTTTAGTATTTGAGGCAATTTTAAGTCTTCTATAGTCGGTATTTCAAAAGGTATTGCCCTTATTACTATAACAAAACTTCCCCTTGAAATAGATACATTTACCCTAAATCTCCCTAATGTAGCAACTGAATAAGAAAAATCTGTTGATAACTCATCATCTAGTTCAAGTTGTCTTTTTCTATTTGTAACTAATTGTTTCACATATCCAATCATAATATCTTGTCTCAAAGGCTCTTCATCTTCAAGTTTTTCTAACTCACCATTTACCCTTATAATCGGCTTATTCCCTACTTTAAGATGTAAATCTGAACCCTTTTTTTTCAAAAGTTTTTTCAATAAAAGTTCTATCATTTTATCCCCCTTAATTTTTTCCTATAATAATTTTAGCTTATTTACTATAAATTTTCAATGATAAATTTTTATTTTTTAAATATCACAATGATCTCCTATACATTCTGATAATTGTAAATCTAGAGCTTCTACCGATATCTTAATTTCCCATGCTGAAAGTATTAAAGAAATCATAAGTAAAACTAAGGCTACTGCAAAACTGAATGAGCCTAAAAAGTTTTTCTCAAAAAACAATAAAAACATAGAAAATACACAGAAAAATAATGATAAAATCGCGTAAAATTGCATATTTTTTATTATATGAACCCTCTTTTTTAAGCTATCTATTTGAGGGTCTATTATATTTATATTAATTTTCTCTTCTACCTTTTTCTTATTATGTAAATCTCTAATAACACTTGCAAGGGCTGTAAATCTATTTGTATATGCTAAAAGTAAAAGTGATATTGTTGAAAAAACTACTGCTGGTGTCGTTAATGTAAGCATTTTTAAACCTCCTCGTAATAATTTGTTGATAATTTTATCTCCATTAATGAATATATTAGACTAACCATAAAAAAAACTAAAGATAATATAAAAAATAAACTATCTCCTCTCCAATTGAATAAATTGAAGAAAATAGCTATTGTTGAAACAAGCATAGACAAAATAGCATATATTTGAAGCTTTTTTATATAATCTAGACGTTTTCTAAAAGTTTTCAAAATTTCCAATTCTCTACTTTCTAGATTACAGTTATTTCCATTAAATCTATTTCTAACAATTTTTGTAATGGCTAGATATCTTGTATTATACCCCATTAAAAACATAGAAATAACTGAAAAAAGATAACTTGGAGTCATTATATCCATAACTATTCCCCTCTCCCTTGAAAAATATCCATTCTTAATAATTCTTTAGTAATTCCATTTAATATTCCTCTTTTATCTGTACTCCATTTAGGTTCATACAAATCTTTCCAAGGAGCATCTCCAGTTAATCTATGAATTACTATATTTTTATCAAGAACTTTTATTACCCTACAAACAATCTTTATATACTCTTCTTTAGTCATTATTTCCCAAGGAAATTTTTCATAATAATTATAAAGTTTTGTATTTTTAAGTATATACAGTAAATGTATTTTCACACCCCATATTTTTATTTTATTCAAAAAATAAATAGTTTCCAATACTTCTTTTTCTGTTTCCTTAGGCAACCCGATAATTACGTGTGCCAAAACTTTTATATTTCTCTCTTTCAGCTCTTCTACCTTTTTTAAAAAAACTTCTGTTGTATAACCTCTATTTATTATTTGAGCTGTTTTATCATTAGAACTTTGTAGTCCTATTTCTATCCAAAGTAAAGTTTTTTTGTTGATTTCTGATAAAAGTTCCAAAATTTCTCTATCCATACAGTCAGCTCTAGTTCCAATGGCTATTCCTACTATATTTGGATGAGATAAAGCCTCTTCATATATTTTTCTTAAATACTCAACTTTTCCATAAGTATTTGTAAAATTTTGAAAATAGGCTATATATTTTCTTTCTTTTCCTTTTTGTAAAAATTCTATTTGTTCTTCTATTTGTTCAAAAATAGTTTTTCTTCTATCTCCTGCAAATTCTCCACTTCCACTTTCACTACAAAATAAGCAAGCTTCTGTACTAATTTTCCCATCTCTATTGGGGCATGTGAAACCTCCGTCAAGAGATACTTTAAAAACTTTTTCTCCAAATTTTTCCTTTAAAAAATAATCTATATTATTAAATCTTTTATTTCCCCATACCATTATTTAATTCCCTTTTTTCTCTTTCCGTACTTTCTTTTTTTCTCTTTCTTTGGTTCTTCTACCTCTATTTTTTTTGCTACAGAATACCCAAATTTCCCAATTGAATTTTTAGCCATTGGATAATATTCTCCATGACAATAGTTTATAAGGTCAGCCCACTCAAAATGAATTTTCCCATTTTCATCTAAAAGGTTTTCATTTATATGACTTCCTGTAACTTCTGCCAAAAACAAATCATGAGTTCCTAATGGAATAATATTTTTAACTTTACATTCAATATTCACAGGACATTCTTTTATGTAGGAAACATCTACTGTTTTCCCTTTTTCCATTGTAAATTTACATTCTTTTATTTTATCAAGCTTTCTTCCTGACCTTACTCCACAGAAATCTGTTTCCCAAGTTTGCTTTCTATGAGGCAAATTTATTGTAAATTCCATTGTTTCTTTTATATATTCATAAGATAATCTTTCTGGTCTTATTGATATTGAAAGCATGGGAGGTTTTGTACAAATTGTTCCTGCCCAAGCTACTGTAAAAACATTTTCTTTTCCTTCTTTATTTTTTGATGTGACCATAACAACTGGAACTGGATTTAAAACTACACTTCCCTTAAATTCTATTTTCTTCAACCTATATTCCCCTTATTTAAAAAGTTTTATTTTATTATACCAAAAAAGTGAATTATGTGAAAGTTAAGTTTGATTATAATTAGGGTTTACTGAATCAGAACAATAAAAATTACTTAACACCTCAATAATAAGTTATACTCATTCAATTTAAAATTTCTTAAAAGAGAAGTTATGGAAAAACATCTATTCTACAGGATTAATTTATAAATTCTTGGAAATTAAAAATCCCATTTATAAATTATAAATGGGCTATAATTTAATTATTTATAGACTATTTCTATTGATTATTATAAACTTCTTCAAAACTCTTTTCTTTGTTTTGTTTTAATAGTTTATCTTTATTTAATAAATAGTATGTAGAATTTATTAAGAACAATGCTATTAATGTTGAAAAAAGAAAATTAAGCGGTATTAAAATAATTAAATTTATTATCATATTGAAATTTAGTATTTTTTCTATTAAAACAAGTGTATATAGCATAAATCCACTAAAACATATATTTACAAAGAATACTCCAAAGATATAGCCTTTTGATATTTCCAAACTTAAATTAATAGGTTTGTCTGTATCATCTAATATACTAAGAGGTATACTTATTAAAATTCTAGCTAATAGGAACAATAAAATTATCATTGGCACATAATATATTTTTAATAAACCAGATAATAAAAATTCTCTATCAAAGTAAAGCCTCACCAAATCTCCTTTACTTATAATCATTGCCAAAATGTATGTAACAATTGTTAATGTGATTGTAAGTACAATTACTAATCCAATAAAAATTAAAATTAGCAATAAACTTGTTCCTAATAGTCTAAAAAATCTACTCCAATAACCTTTCGATACACCTTCCATAATTTTTTTATCTTTAGAACTGATTAATTCTCCTAGAGCACTATATTGATATACTCCAAAAAATAATCCCAATATAGCCATAATAATTAATGCACCAGTACTTTCTCTCAAAATAATACTATTCTTAAAATAAGAGTTAATAAGTAAAGCTATTAATGTAACTATCATCAGTTTATAATCTTTTAAAACAAGTTTTAGTTCCTTAAATGAATCCTTTAATACAGATTTGACAAACATAAAATACCTCCCATTTTTTATTTAACATAGTTAAATTAGCCTTAAATAGCTTATCAAAATTATAAAATTATTTCAAGCTTTT
>JAFGUR010000078.1 GCA_016938425.1 Fusobacteriaceae bacterium | reverse complement strand
GGCGTAGGGGAATCGAACCCCTGTTGCCAGGATGAAAACCTGGAGTCCTAACCATTAAACGAACGCCCCAAAATATGGTGGATCTAGTTGGAGTTGAACCAACGACCACTCGGTTATGAGCCGAGTGCTCTAACCAGACTGAGCTATAGATCCATAAAATTAATTATGGTGTGCCTGAAGGGATTCGAACCCCTGACCCACGCCTTAGAAGGGCGTTGCTCTATCCAACTGAGCTACAGACACATAAATGGTGCGCTATACAGGATTTGAACCTGTGACAACTCGATTAAAAGTCGAGTGCTCTACCAACTGAGCTAATAGCGCAAAAAAAATGGAGCGGGAGACGAGGGTCGAACTCGCGACATTCAGCTTGGAAGGCTGACGCTCTACCAACTGAGCTACTCCCGCATATATATTTGGTGGCGGGGGGAGGATTTGAACCTACGACCTTCGGGTTATGAGCCCGACGAGCTACCAGACTGCTCTACCCCGCGATATAAATATTAAAAAATGGTGCCTGGGGCGGGAATTGAACCCGCACGTCCAAAAAGGACACAGGATTTTAAGTCCTGTGCGTCTACCGATTCCGCCACCCAGGCTTGCTACGTCACTTCCGAAGTGACCGAGAATAATAATAACATGAATGTATTTTTTTGTCAACTTTTTTTTCTCTTTTTTTGTTAGTTATGCTATATTTTAATGGGGTGATTTAATGGAAAATAATAAAATTAAGGAACTATTTAAAAATTGGAATTTTGAAATTAATTTTTTAGGATATGAAAAAATGTTTAAAGCAAGTGTTCTTGTACCTTTAGTAATAATTAATGGTGAATTAAACATTTTATTTCAAGTTAGAGCAAAGCACATTAAACAGGGTGGTGAAGTTTCCTTTCCTGGAGGTAAGGTTGATAAAGAAGACAAAGATTTTGCTTCTACCGCTCTTCGTGAGACACATGAGGAATTAGGTCTAGCCTTAGACAAAATACACGTAAAGGGGCAATTAGACACCTTGTTGACTCCCTTTAACTCCATTATTGGAGCTTATATTGGTTTTTTAGATATTAATAGTTTAGATGAGTTAGATATTAACAAGGCTGAAGTTGAAAAAGTCTTTTTAGTGCCATTAAAATGGTTTTATGAAAACAAGCCTAGTGTTTATTCTATACACCTAGAAAGCCATCCTAGTATCAAAGATGCAGATGGAAATATTGTAGAGACTTTTCCAGCAAAAAAATTAGGTTTACCAGAAGTTTATCACAAATCTTGGATGACTAGTTCTAGGGAAATTTTACTTTATGAGTATGAGGGAGAAAAAATATGGGGCTTTACTGCCTTGTTTTTAAAAAATGCTTTGGATAAGTTAGAAGAATTAGAGGTAGAAGAATTCTTTAAATAATCCTTTATTTATAGGTAATACAGAAGTATAAGACGAAGGAATCTGACATTTTTTTTAAAAATAAGACCGAGTGTGTGTAAAAATGTTTTCACTCGGTTTTTTTGATTATTTTTTTATTTTATAAATAACGTCAGATTATTAAATAAACCTTATATATCAATACTTAAAAGCTATTTCAAAGGATTTTGAATTTTAACAAGTTAGGCTATTTTTTCTTTAAATATCCTTTGTTTTTTTGTTTTTTCTCTTTTATATTCTTTTATCTTTAATTTAAGATCTTTACGTGCTCTCTAGCCTTAGTCTTGCAAGGGTTACAGAGGACAAAAGACGAAGGAATCTGACCATTTTACCTCCAAAAGACGAAGGAATCTGACATTTTTGAAGAAATAAGACGAAGGAATCTGACATTTAGAGACGAAGAAATCTGACAAATTACTTTTTTCACCACATAAGACGAAAAGTGTTTTTGTTTTTCGTCTTATGTGGTATAATATTCTTAAGAGGTGAGAATATGAAAACAGATAATAAAAATCTTATTGTTAAACATCATAATTATATTAATGAGAGTATTTTTAATTTTAACTCTTTAGAGTTAAATGCTTTTATTTCTATAATTTTTAAAGTAGAAAAGGCAGAAAAAAGTATTGTTTTTAATATTGATGAAATAAAAAAATATTTTAATAGCAAGGATAGGAGTTTTAAAGCTTTTCATGATATTTTAAAAAGATTACAAAAACAAAATATAGAATTGAAAACGGACAATGGGTATAAATCTATAATGCCTTTTCCTGTTATTGATTTTAATTTAAATGAAAAAACCGTTGAAATACATTTTAACGAACTTATTATTCCTTACTTGGGAGATTTAAAAGAAAAATTTACTTTGTATTCAATAGATGAATTTCTTGCTTTAAATCATAAACATTCTAAAAGATTATTTCAACTATTAAAACAGTATAATTCAGTAGGATATAGAACTATCAAAATTGATTTTTTGAAAAAAGTATTAGCTGTGGATTACTCTAGATTTTATGACTTTGAAAGATTTGTATTAAAAAAATCTATAGATGAAATCAATCAATTTACAACTCTAAATGTAGAATATGAAAAAATTAAAAAAGGTCGAGAAATTGAATCTGTAAAATTTTATTTGAATAAAAATTCAAATGAATCTAAACAAAAAATAGAAAATTATGAAAATAGAATAACAGTTATAAAAAGAGCTTTAGAAACTTTTGAAGTAAAAACTCTAAAAGAATTAACCGAAGTTCAGAAAAAAATTCTAAATGTAACACTGATACAAAAAGGATTTAATAAAATTAGATAAGACGAAGGAATCTGACATTTTTTGTGGCAATTTACCCTTCGATTTTTAAATTTAAACTCTATAAACCTTTAAAAATAAGAAGTTATTAAAATTTATCTTTCGACAGGTGACAATTTACCCCCTAAGTATTTTAAAATACATCTATAACCTTTACAAACAAAGGAATACAGAATATCAAAAAATTAAAAAGAAAAAGATATAAATAAGTGGGAGCAAATAAAACTATACCCACTTATTTAGTAACAATTTACCCTACGGTCAACTAATAAAAATTTAATTAAGCCTTATATATCAAGCTATATTTATTAATTTAAAATTCAATAAGACGAAGGAATCTGACATTTTTGTGGCAATTTACCCTACGGTCGAGTGACAATTTACCCCCTAAGTTTTTAAAAACACATCTATAACCTTTATAAATAAAGGAATACAGAATATAAAAAGATTAAAAATAAAGAGAGTGCATCAACTAAATATAAACCCTACGGTCAACTAATAAAAGCTTAATTAAGCCTTATATATCAAACTATATTCATTAATTTAAATTCAATAAGACGAAGGAATCTGACATTTTTGTGGCAATTTACCCTACGGTCGAGTGACAATTTACCCCCTAAGTTTTTAAAAATACATCTATAACCTTTATAAATAAAGGAATACAGAATATAAAAAGATTAAAAATAAAGAGAGTTTATCAATTAAATATAAACCCTTCACTCGGTAACAATTTACCCTCCGGTCAAATAGTGAAATCTTAATAAATCCTTATATATCAAGCTATATTTATTAATTTAAAATTCCATAAGACGAAGGAATCTGACATTTTTGAAAAAAAATAGAAAGCTAAATGCCTTCTACCTCAAATGAAATTACTATTTCTTTTTTTTCTAATTTTAACTGCCTTATTCTTACACCACTTTTTTCAAACATAAGCTTTGATGCCTTATTAGAATTTGTTCCATCATACTTATCTGATAAATAAACAACTTCCTTAATTCCACTTTGTATAATAGCCTTTGCACATTCATGACAAGGAAATAATGCCACATAAATACTACAAGCTTTTAAATCCTTGGTGCTATTTAAAATCGCATTTAATTCTGCATGACACACAAAGGGATATTTAGTTTCTAAAAAATCCCCTTCCCTATCCCAAGGGAGTTCGTCATCACTACAACCTAAAGGAAAACCATTATAGCCAAGTCCTACCACCTTTTTATCTTCTGTAACAATACAAGCTCCTACCTGTGTTTGAGGGTCCTTGCTTCTTTTTGCAGACATTAAAGCCATACCCATAAAATATTCATCCCAAGACAAATAATCTTCTCTTTTTTTCATTTTTTCTCCTTACAAAATCGCTTCCCACCAATAACCTATATCTTGTCCAAAAAATCCAACACAATATTCATGATATTCTTCTGTATATTTATGATTATCCAAAGCTTCTGTCCAAGCTTCTACCAATTTTTTATATGTATCCAATGGAAAATTAAACATCTTTATACCCTGCACTTTTCCACTTTCCTTATCAATAAAAATACAATGAATTATATTGCTTTCATGTAAATTAATTTTAGTTAATTCCTTGTCTGGATATAAAGTTGGGTCAAATAAAATTTCATAAAGTAAAGTTCCATCTCCAAATCTAATAAGCATATAAACTTTATCGTTATTAAATAAGGTTTTTATAGCTACATCCCCATATCTAAATAAATTTATATCATCTTGGTTTACATCATTTGCAACAAGTTTCATATAGAAACCACCTTGAGGTAGAAGTTCCATTAAGCCACCTACTTCTCCAACAGTATAAGGATATTTCATTCCTACTTTTACACTACCGTTAGGAGTAAGTATTTCTTCCAAATTCATATTTATGTCATCTGTAATTATTTTTTCCATACCCACACCTCCAATTTTAATATATTATATCAAAAAAAGAAGATGTGTCCATCTTCTTAATAATCTTTTCCAGCCATCATAATATTATCAGGGTCAAAAGCATGACAAGGTGTTACTCCATAAACCATTCCACAATGTGGACATTTAAAAACAAAGGTATCCATCTCTATTTCATTCTCACAATCACATATAAAAGATATATTCATAGGCATTGCTCCCTCACTAAAACCCATCATTCTAACTTTATCTACAACTTGTTTTCCATTTTCAAATTTACCTGAACATCCATCATGCATAATTTTTCCTCCTCTTATAACTTTAATCTTAATTTGTTTTAATCTTTCTAACAATTGCCTTTACGTAGTGTTATTTAACAGACTTAACGCAATTAACGTAACAGGCTAAACTGTTTGAGCGTAGCGAGTTTTTAGCCTGTAGTTAATAAGTTTTAGTCTGTAATTATCACGGAGTAGTGGCTTGACTTTTTGCTTACTTTTGTGTCAAGACAAAAGTAAGAATTAATATTACAAACTCAACTCTTTTCCATACCTCAAATCATTTCTAAGTCCTTGTATTGTTTTGTCTAATTTTTCCAATTCTCCCAATAAAGACCTTTCTTTATCTGTGGTATTTATAATTTTTGCAATACCACCATTGGAAATAATAACTCTTTTGTTTC
Source organism: Fusobacteriaceae bacterium (assembly GCA_016938425.1). Classification (GTDB taxonomy): domain Bacteria; phylum Fusobacteriota; class Fusobacteriia; order Fusobacteriales; family Fusobacteriaceae; genus JAFGUR01. The sequence continues at coordinate 4,194 of JAFGUR010000078.1, read as the reverse complement.
CCATAAGAGCTAATATTGGGTCATGTGTTGCCATCAAAACTATTTTATCCTCTCTAACCAAAAGCTCTAAAGCTCTTTTTCTATCAATTCCAGCATTTTCTATTTCATCAATTAAAATTATTGGTGATTTACTAAGAATAGCTGTATCTGCAATCATTAATGCCCTAGACTGCCCTCCACTAAGACTTGTTATAGGAGTATCTGGCTTAAATGGTTCTCCTGCAAGTCTATTAGCTTCTACCATTATTTTTTTTATTAATTCTTCCTCATCTTCTACCATTCTACTTTTTGCGTGTAATTGTAAAAACTCATAAACACTTAAATCCATAACAAAATTCATATTTTGAGATAATTGAGCTACCAACTTATTGCTAGAAGAATAACGCCATTTTCTATCTGGTAGTTCTCCATTAATCAAGATTTGCCTATTAGTTGGAGTGTCCCTTTGAGCTGTCCACTCTATATCTGCCAACAGTCTACTTTTTCCACTTCCAGTAGGTCCAACAATGGAAATTATATCTCCTGTTTTAATATTTAATTCCTTAAAATTCTCTTCTTCTCCAAATTTATTTATACCAGGTAAAATAGTTAAACTATGAACAGAGCTTTCTTCTTTCAAACCTAGTATATTTATCATTTGCTCCAAATATTCCCCAATATTTAAAAGTGTTCCTTCAACATCCAAAGCCTTGTCTTCAATTTCTGTTTCTGTAAAACTATCAAAATATTCTCCAAAACTTAAATCTTCTTTTCCCTCTACCTCAATATTGTTTTCATTCAAAAATTCTATTAAAAATGGATATTTTATTAAAATATCAGCAATTATTTTATCTCTTATATCCTTCATATTAGTCCCCCAAATCTATTTTTTTAACATTTCCCATTTGATGTTCTGCACCGATTCTTGTTTCTCCAAGACAATAAGAACAAAGAGCAGAAGGCATAGAAAATCTTAATTTTTTCCCTTTTAAGCTTTCTAATTTTTCCTCATCACTATATATCAGAGTTGAAAATTCATAAGCTCCTTGACCTGTCAAACCATTAATATGCATTACCATAGCTCTTGGATTTACTGAACTTACCTTTGAGGCAAAAACTTCTCTTTCAGCTTGGGAAACTATATCCCCTTTAGTAATTACAACTATATCTGCCATTTTAAGCATAGGTCCAACTTTTTTTGGAGTATTAATTCCACTTAAATTATCAATTACGCAAATAGCTTTAATATCTTCAATATAAGGGGAACAACGATTACAAAGTCCTGCACTTTCTGTAATCAATAAGTCTAAGTTTTGCTTTAGTCCCCATTGTACAACTTCCTCAATATTACTTACAAAATAATGGTCTGGACAAAGAGAACCTGATAAACCTTTTCTAACAGGTACTCCTAACTTTTCGTATAGTTTGTCATCATCTGTATAAAGGCAATCAAATTTTACAACTCCTACCTTGACTCCTCTTTTCTGAAAATTTTCTATAGTTTTAATTATAACAGAGGTTTTCCCTGTTGATGGTGGTCCTGATACTGTTATCAAATTCATATTAATCCCTCATTCCTTCTTCAAAACTTGCTTCACATTCTCTTATTAAATCCTGTAAATTATGTTTGTTGATATAATCCCAACCTAGCCAAATGAATTTATTTTCCTTGCTAATTTTGTTATCCACCATAGGATTAACACTTGGAAATAAGCCTTGATGTGCCAATATTTCTCCAAGTTCTTTAGAGGCTAATAAATCTACAACTTTTTCCATTTCTTGTAATTTACTTTTCTTTGTTAACATAAAAATCGGTGAAATAATAGCTCCATCTTCAGGCCATTGTGCTATCATCGGACCTCCTTCTTTAGCCATTTTAGTAAAGAAATAAGGCATAATAGTTATAGCTGGTTTATTTTCACTTAATCTATCTGATTTTATCATTTGAGATGGATGCATACTTTGGATTAGAGATTTCCCTAATTTTTTTACTCCATCTTTTCCATAAAGTTTATGGATATTCAAGATAATTGCATTAAATAAATCAAAATCTGATACTGGTAAGCTTACAGATTTTTCAAATTCTGGTTTTAATAAATCCTCCCAAGTTTTTGGAGCTTTTCTATCTCCCAATTCTTTTTTATTTATTAAAAATACCGCTGGAACAACTGCTAACATTGAGTAAGCTCTACTAGGGTCTCTTAAATTAATATAGCTATTTTCAAAGTCATTATTGTATTTTTCTAGTTTAGTTCCATCATGGAATACAGATTTTTTTCTAAATTTCCCCATTAATTCTTCATCAAAAAATAAATCAAATCCTGCTGATATAAAAATGTCTGCCAAGTCATTTTCCACCTTTGCGTTTTTAACATCGTTTTTAAGCCACTCTAGACCGTGTGCAGCAGCTTTTAGCTCGTAGTCCAACCTAAGGTTAGTCTTGGATTCAAAATCGCTTATTTGGGCCAATATAGGGCTAGAAACTGGGCAAGGTAGAAGGCCTAGAATTTTAATAGCATTATCTTGTTTCTTTTTTCCATCAATAGTGATTTTTGAATTTTCTTGAGATAAGCTTATAAATTCATTTAATAGTTCACAAAAGTTTTCAACATTTATGTTTTTAGCTTTTAAAGCCATATTTAGTGGTAATTTACCCCCTAATTCTAAAGCTTCTTGCTTTTTAAATTGTTCAAAACCTTTATTTATAAAAAATTCCAATGTTTCTGGGTATTTGTTTATTATGTCTATAATTTTGTCTGTTTCTTTAAAAAAATTCTCCATAATTAAACCTCCTTATTTTTAGATATTATACTATAAAAGTCTAGTTTTAATAGTAACCAATGTTACGCTTTTTAAATTTTTGCATAAAAAAAAAGGAGCTTTTAAAACCCCTTTATTTATAAATATCCCCTCTACTGCCTATATCTATAACAAATATAACTAATATCTCGTTATATAGCCTATAAATAGCTCTATATTTGCCTATTCTTAGTCTATAGGTATCTGATGTAGTTCCCTTCATTTGCTTTATATCATATTGAATTAAAGCTTTTTCATAATCATTTGATATTTCTTTAAAAATTTCTAAAAATTTTTTCTTTTCTTTTGGGTGCTTTTCTAAAAATTTAAAAGATGGCTTGGAAAATCTAAGTTCATAATTCATAATTTAATAACTTCCCCTGTTTCAAAATGTTCTGCCGTTAAATTTTTTAAAACCTCTTCTAATTCCTTTTGTTCCTCATCATCAACAAAAGGGGTCATTGTTCTCATTTTATAAGCTAAGTCATCTTTTGTATTTTCTTTTAAATAGATTTTTACAGCATTTCTAATAACAGAGCTAATACTATTCTCATGTATTTCAGTAAAAATTTTTAAATCATTCCAAAGTTCTTCATCCATAACAATACTTTTTCTAATCATATCAAGACCTCCTTAGTTATATAATTACATACTTATATAACTAATTATACACAATAAAGAAATAAAAAACAACAGAAAAAATTAAAGAAGTAATTCAAGAAATGTTAGTAGTTAGTAGATTAAAATGAGTTTAAAAACTCCTTTTTAATTTTTTTATACTTTTTTCTTGTAGTTGTAGTTGTTTTAATATATTTAAATATTCTTTTAATATCTTTAGGGACTTTTTAAAAGTTCTGTATACTTTGATAATAAATACCTACAGGCGATTTTAAAAATGTTAAAGAGGAAAGATTAAGGAATAAAGAGGAAAATATTGAATTAGATAAAGAGATTTTTTTTAATGAAAAGCAAGAACTTGAATTAAAAAGAATTTCAAAGAAAATACCTTATGAAGTTTCTAAATTATTATTTGAAGAATACCTAAGTGTTGAAAATTTTGAATTTTTAAAATTTTGCTTAGAAAAAACAGAAAAAGAAGCTAATAAAAATCCTATTGCATATTTTAAAACTTTAGTTAGAACTGATTCAATTAAATTAGAATTTTCTGTTGAATTAAATAAACAAGAATTAAAAGAAATAGAAAAACAAAAAAAAGAAGCTAAACTTAAACAAATTGAAGATAATAAAATTAATAAAAAAGCTAATGTTGAATCTTTAATCAAAATAATTATGAATGAAAAAGGAGACTTATATAAAAAACATCGAGAAGATGTTATATCTTTTTTGAAAAAAGGTTTTTTAGAAGATAAAAAATATTCATTTAACTCAAATGAAGAAATACCTGAAGAAATTATT
>JAFGUR010000077.1 GCA_016938425.1 Fusobacteriaceae bacterium | reverse complement strand
TTTTTATAAAGCTTTTATTTTTATACTTTAGATTTATTTATATGTATATACACAAAAATAAAATCTTTTTTTTCTTACACACTCTTTTTTTATTAAGTTTATTCTTTCTTAGTACATTGTTAATACCATTTTTTTAATACTTTTTTATTCATGTACATATACAAAAATATTTTTATAGTTTTTTGGTAAGTACAAAAAAAGTAGTATAACCTTTGAGAAATACTACTTCTTTATAATTTATCTAATATATGCAATTAACAAAGCTATATCATTTCCACTTACTCCTGATATTCTCGTTGCTTCTCCAACTGTCATTGGACTAACTTCTTTCAATCCATCTCTTGCTATATTAGATATACCTTTTATTAAATCATAATTTATATCTTTAGGTAATTTTATATCTTCTAATTTTTTAAATCTTTCTATTTGGACTTTCTCTCTCTCTATAAAAGTTTCATATTTTGCTATAGTTTCTATTTGATTTTTAATATATTCTTTTATACTTAATATCTCTGTAAAATTTACCAAATCTAAGTAACTAACTTCTTTTATAGATAATAATTCATAGGCATTAATACCTTTTGAAAATCTTTGATTAGAATTTAATTTTTCAAGAAGTTCATTAGCTTCTTTCATAGCTATCTTTATTTCTTTTAATCTTTTTAACTCTATGTCAATAATTTCTTTTGACTCTTTTAAAACTTCTATTTTTTCTTTTGATAAAATACCAATATCTATTGTTTTATCTAATAATCTAGTAAATGCATTATCAAATCTTAATGTTAATCTATACTCTGCTCTCGAAGGTAACACTCTATAAGGTTCTGGTGTCTTTTTATGAATTATATCATCAATCATTACACCAATGTATGCTTCTGTTCTATCTATTATGATTGGTTCTTTATTTAAAAGTTTTCTACCTGCATTTACTCCTGCTATAAAACCTTGAGCTGCTGCTTCTTCATAACCACTTGTTCCATTTATTTGTCCTGCAAAAAATAAACCTTCTATTTTTTTAGATTCTAAACTTGGATATAACTGTGCTGCTGGAGCATAGTCATATTCTACTGCATAGCCATGTCTCATTATTTTTGCATTTTCAAGACCTTTTATAGTTCTCATCATTGCTTCTTGTGCAAAAGGTGGCATAGCTGTTGTAAGTCCATTTACGTACATCTCATTACTTTCTTTACTTTCTTGTTCCAAGAAAATTTGATGATCTGTTTTATCCGGAAAATTAATAACTTTTCTATCTAAAGAAGGACAATGTCTTGGGCCATGTGTTTCTATTATCCCTGAAACTATTGGAGAATATTGTAACATTTCTTTAGCCACATCTATTGTTTTCTCACTTGTTGAAGTAAGATAAGTTGGAACTATATTATTTTTTTCTTTTTCTGTGAAAATAGAAAAATATCTTGGATTCTCTTCTCCATACATTTCCTTCATAACTGAAAAATCAATTGTTCTTTTATCCAATCTAGGTGGTGTTGCTGTTTGATACCTATCTATTTTTATTCCATTTTTAACTAAACTATCCGACAATTTATCTGCAGAAGGCTCTCCCTGTCTTCCAGCAGGATACTTAACATCCCCTATAACAACTCTTCCTTTTAAAAATGTTCCTGTACATAAAACTACAGATTTAGCAGAGTACTTTATACCTAAAGAAGATATTACTCCTACTACTTTTCCATCTTCGATTATCAATTCATCAATAATTTGCTGAATAATATCTAAATTATCTTGTTCTTCTACCACTTGTTTCATTTTTACTCTATATTCATATTTATCTGCTTGACCCCTTGTTATTCTTGCAGCAGGTCCCTTTGAAGTATTTAATTCTTTTAATTGTAAATTGTATAAATCTACATGTTTACCCATTTCTCCACCTAAAACATCTAACTCTGCTACTAAGTGACTTTTTCCTGGTCCTCCTATTGAGGGATTACAAGACATCATTGCTATATTATCTAAAAAAATTGTGAACATTGCTGTTTTCAAACCTTGTCTACTACTTGCTAAAGCTGCTTCTACTCCAGCATGTCCAGCACCAACAACAATAACATCATAATTTAAATTATTCATGTTAAATCTCCTTTATTTTTGTATATGTACATATTATATAAATTTTAAAACTTTATCAAGAACTTTTTATTACACACATTTTCTTTTTTATTTAAATCTATCCTCTTTAATCCAATTAATTCAATACTTTATAAAATTTAACAAATCAAATCATGAAGAAATTAAGTCAATAAATACTATTATAAACCTAATAAAATCATAAAAAAAGCTATAACATATGCCTAAATCTACTTAAAAATGATTCAAAGAAATTATAAACAAGTTAAACTTATTGATTTTATTAAATTTATAAGTGTGTATACTTTTTAAAATATTGCTAATGTAATTTTAATTCCTAGAATATTTACAGGAACCAAAGGCTATAGTAAGGTCAAATTTCAAAATTATTAATAATTTATTTTAATTCAGTAGCCTCTAATTAGGTACTGCCGAATTAGAAGTAGTTTAAAACCATGGGCTTCTGCCCAACTATCGCTTACGCTCCGCATAAAATACTCTAAGAGCTAAAGCTCTAAGAATATCTAAACCCGACCAGCAAAGATTGCTGGATACCTTATAATTTAATATAAATATTATATGTGAGATTAAACGTCACGTTTACGAGGTTTGGACGCGGAGTCCAATAATTGAATATTTGGTTTCTAATAAAAATTATAAAAAAACCAAGATTTATTCACTAGGAAATATCATGAATGTCAATAAAATCAGAGTATTTTATTTTTCAGTAATTTATAATTATTTTCCTACTGATAACTAAAATAAATAAACCGTAGAATAAACTACGGTTTTTATTTCCCAACACAGAAATTTTTAAATACATGATCTAATAAATCTTCTGTTGATATTTCTCCTGTAACTTCTGATAATGAATCTAGTGCTTCTTTTAAATCAACAGCTATTAAATCCATAGGAAGTCCCATATTTATTGTTTCAAATATATTATTTATCGCATCTTTAGTTTTCTCCAAAGCTGTTTTATGTCTAACATTAGTTATAACCAATTTTTTAGAACTGTCTTCTACTGTTCCTTTTATTATTAAATTATAAACATGCTCTTCCATATCAGAAATTCCCAAATTTTCTTTTGCTGATATATTAATAAAAGTATCTACAGAATCTAACTTAGTTAAATCTGCTACTTGAGATAAATCATTTTTATTAACTATACCTAAAACTTTTTTCCCTCTAAGTTTTTCATTAATTTTTAGATCTTCTTCTTCAAGTTCTTTTGATCCATCAACAACAAACAAAATAAAATCTGCTTGTTCTATTTGACTCATAGATTTCTCTACTCCAATATTTTCAACAATGTCATCAGTTTTTCTAATTCCAGCAGTATCTACTAATACTAAAGGAATACCTTTTATATTAATTACTTCTTCAATAATATCTCTTGTTGTTCCAGCTATATGAGTTACTATCGCTCTTTCTTCTCTAAGTAATGCATTTAAAAGACTTGATTTTCCTACATTAGGTTTACCTAATATTGCTGTCTTAACACCTTCTTTAATCATTTTTCCTTTATCATACGAAAGTATTAGTTCATTTGTTGTACTCACAACAATTTTTAAATTATCAACCAAGTTATCTGGTAATGGATCATCTATTCCTTCTTCAGGATAATCTAAAACCACATTAACATGAGCTGCAACATCTAGCAACAATCTTTTTAAATGTGATATTTGACTCTTTAAATCGCCTCTAAGTTGATCTAAAGATAAAGAGATACTTTTATCAGTTTTAGAATGAATTAAGTCCATAACAGCTTCTGCTTGTGTTAAATCGATTCTCCCATTTAAAAAAGCTCTTCTAGTAAATTCACCTTGTTCTGCATGTCTTGCTCCAAATCTTAAAACTAATTCTAAAACTTTTTCAGTAATTAAATAACCACCATGGCAATTTATTTCAACAATATCTTCTGCAGTATAAGTTTTAGAACCTTTCATTATACTTACTAAAACCTCATCAACAATTTCATTATTTTCATTGTATAATTTACCATAATTTATACTAAAATTATTTAAATTTTTAACCTCTTTATTCGACTTAGGCTTAAATATTTTTGCTAATATTTCTATAGCTTCACTACCTGATATTCTTACAATTCCTATTCCACCTTCTCCTCTTGGAGTTGAAATAGCAGCTATAGTATCAAACATTGACATCTACCCAACTTTCTTTTTTCTTATAACTATATACCTTTTAGGATCTTTACCTTCTGAAAAAGTATCTAGTTCCTCATATTTATTAATAATTTCATGAATTATTTTTCTTTCTCTTGGAGGCATAGGATTTAATTTAACAGCTTTATCTGTTTGAATTGCTTTTTCAGCCATTTTTCTAGCTAAATCTCTTAATGTGTTGGCTCTTTTTTCTTTAAATCCTTCTACATCTACCTCTACCTTACATCCTTTAACTAATGTATTAAGTAAAAATTCAAAACTATTTAAAGTTTTTCCTTTTTTACCTATTATAATTCCATTATCTGATCCATATAAATTAATAAGCATAAAATGTTCACTTGATTTTGTTACTTCTATATCTAAATTTATTCCCATTAAATCTAATAATTTTTTAGCTATAATAATGACATTATTTTCAATTTTCTTTTCTATTCCTGTTATTTCATATATACCTTTTACATCAATAAAACCAAATATTTTTTTAGGCTCTCTAACTTCTTTTTTATGAATTGCGTATTTATCTTCTGTAATTCCATGTTCATTTCTAGCTATTTCTAAAGCTTCTTCCATACTAGAAGCTTTTATTTCAAATAATTTTAAATCATCTGACATTTTTTTTATCCCCCAATCTCATTATAAGTTGTTGTTGAATAATTGATATAGCTGATGATGATACCCAATAGATTAATAATCCAACTGGCATTTTCCATGATATGAATGTTAACATTATTGGCATCATTATTAACATTTGTTTTGCCATAGGATTATCATCTGTATTTCCTGTAGACATTAATTTTTGTTGTAAAAATGTTAGTACTCCATTTAATAATGGTAATACTTTTATAAATGCAGGATCTGGTTTAGATAATTCCCACATCAAAAAATGTGCACCTGATGGAATATTATTAGGATTTTGAAATACCCTATATAAAGCAATTAAAATAGGCATTTGAATAAGTAAAGGTAAACATCCCGCAACTGGATTTATTTTTTTTTCTTTATATAATTCAGCCATTTTCATTTGTTGATCTTGTTTATTTGGAAACTTTTTCTTTATTTCTTCCATTTCTGGCTGCAAATCTTTCATTGCTCTCATTGATTTATCTTGTTTTAGTGTTAAAGGTAAAAGTAGTAATTTAACAACAATTGTTAATAATACTATACTTAAAGTAAAGTTACCTACACTTCCATTAATTTTGTTTAAAGCCATTGTAAATACTTCAATAATTGGTTCTATCATTTTTTACTATTATCCCCTCTTTCACTAAAATTTGAATTTATCTGGTACAAAATCTACTCCTCCATCATTAAATGGATTGCATTTTAAAATTCGCTTAATTGTTAAATATAATCCTTTTACAGCACCATGTTTATTAATAGCTTCTATTCCATAACAAGAACATGTAGGATAAAATCTACAATTTTTTCCTAAAAA
>JAFGUR010000076.1 GCA_016938425.1 Fusobacteriaceae bacterium | reverse complement strand
TAAACCCATCATAACTTTATATATAAGATTAATCTTTTTATGCTGTAAAAATTTAATTAAAAAATTAATTCAATAATTTTTATCCTTGTCATCCACTGTATTTTTTACATTTTTCTTGTGTTTAAAAAACACATTGTGTATTTTTTTCAAAAAAATATTGACAAAATAAAAATAAAAAGATATCATCATAACATAAATATGAAAAGCTTACCACATATTGAATTTTTTAGGAGGTTATAATGAATTATGAAAAATTAGCAGGGGATATACTTGCTTTTATTGGTGGAAAAGATAATATCATAAGTGTTGCACATTGTGCTACAAGATTAAGGTTAGTTTTAAAAGATGTATCTGCAGAAGTTGTAAATAAAGCAGAGTTAGAATCCCTTACAGAAGTAAAAGGGGCTTTTTACACAAGTGGACAATATCAAATAATTTTAGGTCAAGGAATTGTTAACAAAGTATATGAAGAATTTGTAAAATTTGATGGGATTAAAGCAACAACAGAAAGTGAAATTAAAAATGATGCTATAAAAAAATTAAATCCTGTTCAAAAATTAGCTAGAACTCTTTCAAACATATTTGTTCCAATTATTCCGGCTATAGTTGCTTCAGGTCTTTTAATGGGACTTTTAGGAATGGGTTCAAGATTTGAATGGTTTAACTCAGAGAGTGATACTTTTGCTTTATTAGATATGTTCTCAAATGCTGCCTTTGTATTTTTACCAGTAATTGTTGCATTTTCTGCTGCAAGAGAGTTTGGAGCAAATCCATATTTAGCTGCAACTTTAGGAGGTATTCTTATTCATCCAGCGTTACAAAATGCTTGGACTGTAGGGGGAGGAATTTCTGGTTTCTTCAAAATTGGACCTCTTTCAATAGCAAAATTAGGGTATCAAGGAACAGTTTTACCAATTCTAATTGCTGTATGGGTAATGGGAATAATTGAAAAAAATGTTAGAAAAGTTGTTCCAAATGTACTAGATATTATTTTAACACCGTTTATAACAATTTTATCAAGTGGATTAATTTCTCTATTTATAATTGGACCATTAGGAAGATTAGTTGGAACAGGTATTTCATCTATGCTAGGATTAGTACTTGGAAAAGGAGGAATAATAGCTGGGTTAGGATTTGGAGGACTATATTCTTCAATAGTTATAACAGGAGTTCATCACTCATTCCATGCTTTTGAAGCAGAAATGATTAAAAATTTAGGTGGGAACTATTTACTTCCAATATGGGCTATGTCAAACGTTGCTCAAGGTGGAGCAGCTATGGGAGCTTTCTTTAAGACAAAAAATTCAAAAATCAAAGCAATTGCATTGCCTGCTAGTTTATCTTGTTTATTAGGTATTACAGAAGCTGCTATATTTGGGGTAAATTTAAGATTGGTAAAACCATTTATTGGAGCTGCAATTGGAGGGGCTTTAGGTGGAGCTTTTGTAGTATTCATGAAAGTATATATGACTGGAGTAGGTGTTACAGGTATTCCAGGAATAGCAATTGTTGCAAATGGTAGCTTACTTTACTATATGATTGGTATGATAATTGCTTTTGGAGGAGCTTTTATTTCAACTTGGATACTGGGAGTAAAAGAAAGCGAGTAACAAGATTCAGGAGGAGACATGACTAAAAAAGAGATATTGGAAAAACTTCAGAATGATAAAGATGAGTTTAGATTAAATTATCATATTACGCCAGCTAAGGGCTTATTAAATGATCCTAATGGTTTGGTTGAAAAAGATGGTAAATACTATATATTTCATCAATGGAATGAAAATGATTGTGAACATGGTCTTAAAAGTTGGGGACTTTTTACAACTGAAAATTTTATTGATTGGAAAATTGAAGGAATTCAACTTAGTCCTACTGATTGGTATGATAAAAATGGATGTTATTCTGGTTCAGCTATTGTTAAAGATAATAAAATCCATTTAATATATACAGGAAATGTTAGAGATGAAAAAGGTGAAAGAGAAAGTTATCAATGCATTGCTATTGAAACAAAAGAAGGATTTGAAAAAAAGGGACCTGTTATAAGTGAAATTCCTGAAGGATATACACCACATTTTAGAGATCCAAAAGTTTGGGAAAAAAATGATATATTTTATGCTGTAATAGGAGCTCAAAGTATTGATTTAAAAGGTGAAATTTTATTTTATAAGTCCGAGGATTTGTTAAATTGGGAACTGGTAAGTTCTATTTATGATAAAAAAGATTTAGGTTATATGCTTGAATGTCCTGATTATTTTGAGTTAGATGGAGTAGGAGTTTTACTATGTTCTCCTCAAGGACTAGAACCAGAAGGGATTTTATACAATAATATATATCAAAGTGGATATTTATTAGGAAATATTAATTATTCTAATGGGCAAGGAAGTTGGAATTCTTTTACAGAACTTGACAGAGGATTTGATTTTTATGCGCCACAAACTTTTTTAGATAATAAAGGTAGAAGAATTTTAATTGCATGGATGGGGCTAGAAGGAGATATTCATCCAACTATTGAAAGTAAAAATTGGGTTCATGCTTTAACAATTCCAAGAGAGCTAAAAATTATTGATAATAAAATTTATCAAGTACCCCTAGAAGAATATAAAATGCTTAGGGATAAGAAAATAGAAGTTGAAAATCTAGAAGTAGAAGGAGTTTTAGAGGTAGAAAGCCTTTATGGAAATTCTTTTGAAATGATTGTAGAAATAGATGAACTTTATTCAAATAATTTTGGAATTAGTTTTAGAAAATCTGAAAATGAAAAGATATCTTTAAGTGTTGAAAATAATTTAGTTTGTTTAAACAGAGACAATATAGATTCGTTAAAAGGTAAAAGATATTTTGAAACAGATTCACAAAACCATAAATTTCATATTTTTATGGATAAAAGTTCCATAGAAGTTTTTTATAATGATGGTAAAGAAGTTTTTACATCAAGACTTTATGTTTCAGAAAAATCAAAAGGAATTGAGTTTTTCTCTAATAATGGAAAAACAAAATTTAAAAAGATTGAATTTTACTCTTTGAAAAAATTTAATTATTCCATATAATGAAATTCAATTATAATGCTTTTATACACGCAATTTATAAGCTTATACTACAACAAAAAGTAGGTTCACCATACATTGATTCATACTTATTATATCAATAATTATAACTTTCTATAAGCATAGAAAATAAAAATTAAGCAGAATTTAAAAACTCTGCTTAATTTTTTATTTCTCATTAGTTTTCAATTTATGAAAAGTAATTCTATTTCTTCCATTAATTTTTGATTTATATAAGGCATTATCAGCTGTCTCAATAATTTTATTTAAAGATGGCTGACTCATATCATGACTATAATGAGTTAATCCCATGCTTACAGTAATTAAAATATCTCTATTATCAATATTAATTGGCGTTTTTTCTACTTTTCTTCTAATATTATTAGCAATTTTTATACCGTTTTCAGGTGAAGTGTTAGGAAATAATATTAAAAATTCCTCTCCACCATATCTCCCAAAAACATCTGATTCTCTAACTCTTGATTTTACAATTTTTACAAATTCTTTTAATACTAAATCTCCTGCAAGATGACCATAATTATCATTTATTTTTTTAAAAAAATCTATATCAATCATTAATATACAAAACTCTTCTTTATAACGAGAAGATTTATAAAGTTCAAATTGAGCGATTTCTAAGAAATTTGACCGATTACAGACACCAGTTAAAAAATCATGAGTTGCTAAAAATGAAAGGTTTTGAATAAGTTCCTTTTGATTAGTAACATCTTGAAAAATAAAAATAATTCCCACTTCTTGACCATTACTAATCACACTACTTTTCTTAAATTCAATAGAACTTTTTTTATTAAAATGAGTAATAATCTCAATTTCAAAACATTCTAAATTTGCTTTTTCTATTATCTCGTTTCCATAACTAATACAATTTAAATTTTTTCCTATTAATTCTTCTGTTAAAAAAGGTAAAATTCTACCTGCACTACTATTTACATCAATAATTTTCCATTCTTTATCTATTACTAATATTCCTTCATTTATATTATCAAAAGATGAGTATCTAACAATTTCTTTTAAATCAATTACACTATATCTAAAAATAGCAATATAAAATAAATAAGTCATACAAAAAAAACCTATTCCTGTAAAATCTAAATTGTATGGAGTCATTTTTAACAAATATAATAAATTTGTTATTGGAGGAAATATAGATCCTAAGAGCATATATTCTCCACGTTTTCTTGCTAATCCTATATTTTTTGTAAAGCATTTTAAAAAAGCAAAAAAACTAGAAAGTAATATAAGGTAATTATAAGAAATAAAAATATAGTAAAACCAATTTTTCTTTAGAATAATTGGACTATAGCTCCTAAACGACGCAAACTTTACACTTGCATAGTATAAATGATGATATTCATTAGTCATTACAAGAAAAAAAGTAATAAAAGGAATAATAGAACTATAGAACATCATGTTTATTTTAGGATATTTGTTGTAATAAAATCTATAAGCAAATATAAACCAAAATATGGGGAGAAAAGATAATCCAAAATATTGAAATTTAAGGGAAATGAAACTTAAATTTTCACTTTGTGCCAATAATTCTACTCCATATCCAAAAGAAAATAAAGCTTCTGTTATGGTCATCAAACCAAATATAAGAGAAAGTCTATTATTGTGAGATTTAAGAATTTTGTAAGAAAAAAGTATTAAAGAAAATGTAATTAAAAATTGTAGGTAAGCAAAGTAAGTAATAAACATTATGCCTCCTTAAAATATTTATAAAAT
>JAFGUR010000075.1 GCA_016938425.1 Fusobacteriaceae bacterium | reverse complement strand
TGGCAAGTAATACTACAGTAAAATTATTTGTTGAAGAATTTACAAAAGAATATGAAATAAAAGATTTGCAAAAATTTTTATTAAATTCTGCATACAGAGCTAATGAAAAAGTTGTAAACATGTTTAATGGAAGAAAAATAGGAACAACTTTAGTTGCAACAATTATAAAAAATAAACTACTTCATTGGATTTCAATTGGAGACAGTAGAATTTATCTTTATAGAAAAGGAGAACTATTGAAACTTAATGAAGAACATACATATGAAAAAACTCTGAATAATATGTATGAAAATAGAGAAATTAGAATAGATGACATAATGGAACATCCCAAAAAAGATTTTTTAACAAGCTATATAGGATATGAAGAATTTCATGAAATAGATTATAGTAAAAATCCTATTCCTATCAATAAAGATGATTCATTAATTTTAATGAGTGATGGAATTTATAAAAGTTTAACAGAAATAGAATTAAAACAAATTATTAAAAGAAGAATAAGTACAGAAAAAAAATGTGATTTAGTAACAGAAGTTATAGAGAAAAAAGGGATTTATAATCAAGACAATATGACAATAATAATAATTGAAAAAGTTTAAATACGAGGTGCCATGTGAGAAAAAATGAAAGTAAATTTATTACAAAATGTGTGTCTGAGGCAGGAAGTTTTAATAAAAATAGAGATTTTAACGGATTTGTAATGTTGGATAATTATGGTTGTTGGATAACTGTTGACGGACTTGATACTTGTGAGGAAAAACATAGTGCCGAACTGGTTGCTTCAAGTATTGTGGAAGACTTTACGATAAAGCCAAGCATGTCAACTTATGCAATAAAAAAGTACATAAAAAATGCGCATGAAGTATTAAAAGAATTTAACGCAAAATATCCTTTAAATGCCAGTATATCATTACTGGTTACAAATTATAGCGAGATTAAATACTCATCCATAGGGAATACCCGATTCTATCATTTTAGAAAGAATAAATTAATCAAAAAATCAAAGGATGAAAGCATAGCTAACTTGTTACATGAACTGGGAGAAATTGATTCCGATTCTTTGATTACTCATACTCATAAAAATACACTATATAATTATTTGGGAAAAGAAGGGACATTAAAAGTTAATGTTTCTTCTAAAATACCCCTTTTAAATGACGATGTTCTTTTAATGGGAACAATAGGTATGTGGGAAAATATTAACGAAAAAGAATTTTCGGATATTTTAAAGGCTTCTATGGATTGTGAGGAATTTATAGAAAATCTTGAATATATTGTAAGGAAAAAAGGAGGTAAGTGTCTAAATAATTACACAATTACTTCAATTTTTACACAAGAAGTCTTTAATAAAAAAAGATATAAGAAAAAACAAGAATTAGAAAATCCAAAGAAAAAATGGAACTGGGAATTCCTAAAAAATAAATATGTTAAAAGAATTTTAACGGGAATATTGATTTTAATAGTGGCCGCGACAGCTCTTGTTATAAAAAGTAACATAGATAAGAAAAAGCAGCAGATTTTGGAAAAAAAAGAATCCGATAAGGCAAAACAACAAATTTTAGAAGAGGGTAATGTTGATATGAATATTGGAAATTACGAAATTTCTCTCAAAAAATTTGAAGAAGCAAGAATTAAATATAAAAATGACCCGGAAAAATTAAAAGATATTGATCAAAAAATAAGTTTGATTAAGCAAGCAATTATAGGAAGAGATTCTGAAAAACTCGGAGATGAAAATGTTGCCAACAAGAATTATGATGTAGCCCAAACAGATTATACCAAAGCTTTGGCAATTTATACTACTACCAAAATGGGAGATATACAGAAGTTGAATGATAAGATAAAAAAAAATACAGAAGTTGTTGATATTCTAAAAAATGAAAAATTAGGTGATGACCAATCAAAAAATCAAAATTTTTCTAAAGCTAAAGAAATATATCAAAGCATAATTGATAAATTAGGACCTGATAAAAATCCGGAAATTACAGCAAGACTTAAAGAAAAACTTGCTAATATCGATAAAGTTGACGAAGCAGATACTATTTTGGCATCAGGAAATACATTGTATAGAAAGGGCCAATATGATCTGGCGAAAAACAAATACGAAAGTGCATTGGGAATTTATAAAGAAGCGGGACAAATTGACAAAGTTACGGAAGTAAAAGGAAGAATAGCTGATATTGAATCTATAAAAGTTTCCAACGATGAGAAAAAAATGGCTAATGAAGCAAAAAAATTGGAGGGACTGGGAGATGACAACATCTCAGAAAAGCAGTATAGCAAATCTAAAGAAAATTATAGAGCAGCGTATGAAAAATATAGCAATGTTGATAAAGAAATAGATGCTAACAGAGTATTAAAAAAAATTGACAGTATTAGCTTATTTGAAAAATTTGATGTCGTGAAAAATTTCGAAATAGAGGGAGATAATTTTTATTCAGAAAAAGAATACAAAAAAGCAATAAAAAGTTATGAAAAAGCAAAAGAAGGATATAAAGAACTGAATAGAACAAATGAAGTTTCTATTTGTGAAGATAAAATAGCAAAAGCAAAGAAAAAAGATAAAATATTAGGAATTTTCTAATTTTAAAAGGGGACTACTTAGGGCTTACTGAAAAATATAAACACTTTGATTTTATTGACGTTCAAAATATTTATCAGTAGCCTCTAAGTAAAATCAAAGATGCAATTAAAAGTCTTGTTTTTCAAAAAACTGCTGAACAAGTAACAAAATCACTTAAATAATGGAGTTGAAAATGAAACATATAATCAATATATTAAAAGAGGATTCAAAAAAACTTGATAATCCTATGGAATTAAAAATTTTGAGAGAAATAATAGAACCTGCGTTTAAAGAGTTGATAAATAATGCAGAAGAAATATACAATCACTTAGAAAAGAGAGTATATGAAGATATTTCATTGGAAGAGGAAGATTATGAAGTAATTACTTCCCTCATAAAAATTGAGGAAATAAACTATCATAACAGATATTTTTCGCCTATTATTCCTATAGAAAAATTTGGATATGATAAAGAAGAACTTTTGAAAAAACTTAAAAACGGACTTGAAGCAAATATGGGAAAAATTTATATTCCAATTTCTTACGAAGAAATTACCAAATTATTAAATTCTTCAATTACGGGAAATATTCTTTCAAAAGATGGAAAAAGTTGCCAAATCACTTTGAATATTAGTGAAACCACAGATTTTATTGATAAGGAAAAAGAAATATATAACTTGTTTTATAAAAATAACATTAAATGGAAAACGATAAATAATCCTTATGCCAGAAGATTCTTTGATTTAAATATAGTTAAAGTAAAAAGCGAAATTATGGATATAGATACTATTGATTCTATTGACTGTGATTTTAACGGAATTGAAGTTAGGAGGGACTTGATACCTGTTTGGAATATATTTGAAGAAGGTAAGTCCATATCTCTGGGAATTGAACCTGCAGAAGATAGCATAAATTATTCATATAAATTTGATTCGGAAGGGATGAAATCAGAAGGAAATACAGTTATTCCTTATGTTACAAATGCGGAAATCAAAGCGATATTTAAAGAGGATAACGGGGCTTACAGAATAATTTGCGATAAGGATGAAAATGTCCAATGGATTTTTTATATTTTTAAAAAAATAAATTTTGAAAAATTTGATACTCATGAATTTAATTTGTTTCGCAACCAAAGAGACTCTATATTTAATCGTTTTAATATCAAAACAGATAGTACAGTGAGAAGTAAAATAGAAATAATAAGAAAAACAAATGATTTTGGTCAACTAATAAATTTAAAATTTAAAGATTTGATAATTGAAAAAAATTATGAAAAACCTCTGCTAAATCTTGATTTAAATTCCTTTGTAAGAGATGAAATAAGAAAAGATAAGATAAATGATTTTTTGATATTAAAATTTGAAAATAATTCAAATCATTTTTTGAGTAGAGAGATAATGAGCTTTGTCGTTTCAGAAATACAAAATGATTTTCCTGATTTGAAATGTGTAGGAGAGTTCCTATGATAGGAGGGAAATTATGGAATATTATTTACGAAATGAAAAGGCTTAATATCGACCCAAAATTTATAAAATTTATCAATTCTGAGGAAATCTCTCCTTATATGGAGTTAAACTTTGAAAATATGAATTATATTTATTTTAGTGAAAATGACGTAAATACAATAGAAGTAAACCCATATTTTAGATATTTTGAAATTTTTTTTAGAATGTTTGATGAAAATAGTGACGAGCTGGGAGAACTAAGGGGTATTTTATTTAATAGCATGTGTCATTTTTTGGGAGAACTTGAGCTGCGCAAAGGATTAACAAGAGAAGATTATTATCTGGATATTATGGCTAAACAAATTTTAGATAACTATTTTTCCAAAGAATTTAGAAGCGATTTTTTCAAATATTTTAGCAGAGAGGAACAAACGATACTGTATTATTTGATTTTAAATATGTATAGAGATGGAAATTGTTTAGAGCATTTTTGTAATGCTATATCAAAGATTTTTAAAAAAAGTACAATTTATGATTACACTTATGAAATGGAAGACTTAATAATTTATATTCCAAATGTAGAAACAGATGAGAATTTAAAAAAATATGAATTACTTAAAACTCTTTTTTTACCAATAAAGTTAAGTGTAAGAGTTTTTTGGAAATATCATTTTATTATTCTGGGAGATTCTCAATTATCAGTAATTGGAAGTACAGTGTTATTTTAAAAAATAGGGTAGAGATAAAAGGAGAGCAAAAAAAATTAATATTGAGGAGAAAAAAATGAATGAAAATTTAGAGTATATTTTGGATTCAAATAGCAGTATTCGTATAGAAGATAAAATTTTCCCTGTGGTGTCTTTAAGCGTATTAAACGTAACAAGACGTTTTAGCGAGCATAGTAAACTTATAATAGAAGGAACTCTGACAGAAGAAATTTCAATTTTATTGAAAGGAAAGCTTAATAAGCAAATTGAAATAATTGCTAAAAATGTGGTTAGAGAATCTGTTAAAGAAAATATTGAAAATAAAAAGGTAGAAGTTAATAGTAATTCATATTTAATTTTTTCGGGAATTATAGAGAATATTGAAATATCAGTTATCAATACAAATACAACATTTAAATTGATGGCTTTATCACATTCAACTATATTAGACAAAACAAAAAGAAAAAGAAGTTTTCAAGATAACGAAAAAACTTTTTCTGACATTACCACGCTAATAAAATCAGTAATCTCTACAGAATTCCCTGATAAAAAACTAAATTTTGTCAATTTAGATGAAAAGAAAGCACCTATAAAACAGTTGCTTGTACAATATGAAGAAACCGACTGGGAATTATTAAAAAGAATTGCCTCTCAATTAGAGATTCCTATATTTTTAGAAGATGGACTGGTGTTTACCGAATCTAAGCCCAGAGAGACAAAAGATAAAAGTTGGTGTGTATGGTTTGGATATCCTAGAAGGGAAGCAAAGAATCCGGGATTTGAAAAAGGAATAAAAGAACTTATTAATAGTAATGGAGAAGAATTTTTTGTTTTTACTTCTCCAAATAAATATGAATTGGGTGATACCATAAAAAATAATGATAGCGAATATGTTATTTTGGAATCAACTTCATATATGCATGGAAATGCTCTATTTACTGACTATAAAATGTCAAAAAAAGAAAAAGTTGTTATAAATAAAGAATATAATGAAAACATTAGTGGTAAACAGATATTGGCAAAGATAGCCGAGGTGGGTAGCAAAGAAAATATTACAAGGGTAAAAATAAATTTTATGTTTGATGGAAAAACTATTGAAACTATTGATAAAAAGCACTGGTTTAAATTTTCAACGGCATATAGCGGAACTGATAACGGGATATATTTTATGCCTGAAATCGGAGATAATGTGTTGATAAATTTTATGGATAATATAGAAGATAATTCATATGCAGGAGAGAGTTTAAGAGAAAGTAATAAATTTAATGATAAATATCCGGAAGTAGAGCATAAAAGAATAAAAATCCCTACGGGACAACAGGTTATGTTATCTGAAAAGAACAATAACGTAATGATAATTGGAAATGATAATAGAACAGTTTTTACAGAAGTAGAAAAAGCCTCGATTTTATTATCTGCAATAAATTCTAGTATTAGAATGAATGAAAGCGGTATGGAATTTAGTGTAGGGGATAAATGTAAAATTAGTATGACAAAAGATAAAATAGAACTAACTTGTGGTAGTTCTACAATTCTTCTTAATAGCAATGGAGAAATTACAGGGAAGGGGAAATAGATGAACGATAGTAAAAATTTAGTTATTGCCAGTTTTAAGGATATATTAGAATTTATGCTTCCTACAATAACATTTAGTGAAGATGAAGTTTTGCCCTATGATAGCCTGGCTATAAAAAGTCATGGATTAGAAAGTAAAATCAATGACGAAGGAAATATTATTTTAGAAGCAGGAAGTTATTCAAACGATTACTATAACGATACTTATACAGGATTCTTTTGTATTACAGAAAAAGATGATAAGAATAAAATTCATTTGGGAGTAGATATATCCTATGGGTATGATTGCCCTTTATCTTGTATTCATGCTCCTGTATATTCTCCTATAACAGGAGTAATAGAAAGTGTAGATAATCTTAGGAAAATTATTACAATAAAAAGTAGGTATCATATAAAAAAAATAAACGGAGAAAAAAACTTCGTTTTCTATTATCATATTTTAAAAAATTTTGATAGAATATTTGTAGATTCCGAAAACGTATTTGCAGGAGAAACCTGTTTAGGAACCTTTGGAGGTTATAAAAAAGATGATAGATATGGCTATCCTCAACATGTTCATTATGAAATAAAAATGCCATTGAAATTTTTTACCGGAAACTATAT
>JAFGUR010000074.1 GCA_016938425.1 Fusobacteriaceae bacterium | reverse complement strand
TATTTAAATTTATTGATTTTATGGATAATAATCATGTTAAATTAGACTTTTTATCTTTTCATTATTACAACATAAAATCATTTTCAGGATCAGTTAATCAAGTAAAATGGAATATAAAATACTATGATTATATTGATTATAAAAATCTAACTAAAAATTATATAAAATTTATTGAAGAAAAATACAAAAGAAATTTTGAAATATATATAAGTGAATGGAATTCTAGTCCATATTATAAAGATTTAACTCATGATACATGTTTTATGAATACTTTTATTATAGATTCTATCTCAAATAATTTTAATCTAGTAGAGTCCATGTCATATTGGACGCTCATTGAAAGCCGTCTTGGCTCTGATTTGTTTCATGGTGGATTTGGACTGTTTACTGTTGATAACTTAAAAAAGTCTTCGTACAACACTTTTGTTCTTATTAATAAATTGGGAGATAAGCTAATTAAAAAAGATAAAAATTATATAATAACTAGAAAAGAAAATTCATATCAAATATTACTTTATAACCATTTGTACTATAATGAAAAATATCAATCTGGTAACTTTGAGGATATTGATTCAATCAATAGGTATGACATCTTTGACAAGGGATTTCAAAAAGAAATAATAATTAATTTAAATAATCTACCTACAGGGAACTATTTGATAAAAAAGCATTATTTAAACAAATCAAGTGGTTCAGTTTATGATGCTTGGAAAGAAATGGGGGCACCACAAAAACTTTCTAAAGAAATTTATGAATATTTAAAGGCAAAAGAAAAAATGAAATTACATTTTAATAATATTTTTATAACTGAACGATTAAACATAAAGGAGATATTGGAAGACCATGAAGTTATATTTATTAGTTTAGAAAAAGAATGAAAAAGTGTATATAAATAATCTTTTAAGATGAAATTTAGGACAAATTTCATCTTTTTTTTAGACAAAAATAGTTTTTTACTTTTAATTTTAAAAGAAAACTAATTATTTATCATATATATTTCTCTAGAATAAATGTTTTAAGGAACTTTTTATCCGAAAAAATGATTTATAATAAGTCATAAAGAATTATTTTAGAACATAATTTCTTAAAAGCATGTAGGGAGGATTATTTATGAACAAAAAAATTAAATTAGGAATCATGGCTTTATTGTTAGTATCTAGTACTTATGCAGATGACAGTTTTTCGTGGAACCTTTATATGAGAGCTGGAACAGGAATTAATCTTGATAGTAGTGAACAAGAAACTGCAAGTACAAGTAGTACTGGAACTGAAGCAAAAAATGTAACTGCTTTAGGTAGATTCGGAAATGAATATGATACTTGGATTACATCAACTTTAACTAAAAAAATAACTGCACAAAATGGTTCTTGGGCTGAAATTAAATTAGCTGAAAGTTATAGTAGTAGCGACCCAGAAGCAAGTAGTAATTTTTACTTAGATGAAGCTTCTGTAAAAATGGGTGGTTTAGACTTCTTACCTAATGGAGCAACAATTAAAGCAGGTAAATTTGGACTAAGCGAAGATATTCATGCTTTAGATTATAAATTTAAAAGTATAGGTGGTACTGGAATTTCATATCAAAAAGACAAAATGAAATTATCTTTTATGATTAATGAAGACAATACAATTTCTAATACTGCTACGGGAAAAATAATTACTGGCGAATATAAATCTCAAACAAAAGCTATAGATTTTGAAAACTCATATGGGAACTTTGACACTAAATTAACTTTATCACAAAGATTAACAAGTTCTGATTCATCAGTGAGTGGATTAATTGCTTATAATCAAAAAAAATTATTAGGAATAGCACCTGGGACAACAAAATATATTGCTGAAATAGGAAAAGGTGTTGGAATGAGACAAGATGGAGTTGTTTTACTAAGTAGAAATATGGTAACTAATAAAGATGACATGGCTTGGAGAATTGTTATAGATGGGCATTCAGATTTAGGGAAATGGATAATAAATCCTGTTGTTTGGGCAGAATCAGTAGATTTTGATAATAAAACAAATTTAGAAACTCATACGAGCATAACTGCTGGTGGAAGATTAACTCAAAAATTAACTAATAATTTAGAAATGGTTTATGAAGGATTTATGAATAATACACAGAATAAACTTGGAGTAGAGAATGCTGATGGAACACAATACAAAATATCTGCAGGACCAGTTATTCAATTACAAATGGGTGAATGGGTAAGACCAGCAATAAGACTTTCTGCAACTTACATAGGAGGAGAAAAGAAAATCACAGGGCTTACTGAAGACTCTGAATTAAGAGCAGGAATGCAATTTGAAACTTGGTTTTAATTAAAAAAGTGACTCTATTGTATTTCAACTCATACTTAAATTACATATACATAAAAGCTTATAACTTTTATAAGCATCAAAAATGAAAGGAGCATTTGAATGAAAAAAATTAGAAACATATTATTAGCACTAATTATTTTATCTGTAAATATTTTTGCAGCAGGAAATGCATTATTAAAAGATTTAACAATTTATGCTACAGGGGGAGCTCCTATAGCGCCATTATTCCAACCTATGGTAGAAGACTATAGGTTAAATCTTCAAAGTGATATTGGAAATATTTTTATTAAACCTTTATTATTTGATAATACTAGTACTATAAAAATAGGAGATAAAAATATAAGTAACTCAGAAAATTTCATGGTTCCAATAAGTGTTGGTGATAATAAAGTTGAAATAGTTGTTACAGCTACAGATGGAGCTAAAAAAACTTATAAAATTAATGTTACTAGAGAAGACATTAAACCAGTTGCTGATAAATTTTTAAAATTTGTATACACTGATAAAGAAACTGGATTAACAATGCCATACAGACTTTATGTTCCAGAGAATTATGATACAAACAAAACATATCCTTTAGTATTATTTATGCATGGTGGTGGAGAAAGAGGAGACGACAATGAAAAGCAATTGTTAGCTAATCAAGGAGCAACTATTTGGGCGAAACCTGAAGAACAAGCTAAAAGACCTTGCTTTGTTTTAGCTCCACAAGCACATAGTTCTTGGGATGGTGGATTTGGAGTAACTAGAGGGGAAGATAATGTTGTAAATCTTAAAAATGTAATGACAGTAGGAAAAGATTTAAAATTAACATATAAAGTTTTGAATGAAGTTTTAAACAAATATAAGAAAAATATAGATACTAATCGTTTGTATTGTACTGGATTATCTCAAGGTGGATTTGGTACTTGGTTATTAAACCAAACATATCCAAATTTATTTGCTGCAATGGTTCCTGTTGCTGGTGGTGGAGATATTAATACAATAGCTGTTTTAAAAAATAAACCTATTTGGGCATTCCATGCTGAAAATGATTCAGTAATTCCAGTAAGTTATGACAGAAATGCTATTTCTGCTTTAAGAAATTTAGGAGCTAATCCTATTTATACAGAATTTAATAAAGATACTTTCATTTTCCCAGATGGTCATTTTGCATGGGTTCTTGCCTATAAAAATGAAGCTATGAGAGAATGGTTATTTAAACAAAAAAAATAGATTATCCCAATCATTTCTCTAAAACATATAAAATACAAGGCATGAAGAATTTCTTTGTGCCTTTTATATTTTTTAAAATTTTTGAGTATAAATAATTTGACATTCTAGTTTTAATATGATATCATTATCAAAATTTAAATATCTTATCAAGAGAGGCTGAGGGACTGACCCTGTGAAGCCCAGCAACCTGCTTTGCAAGGTGCTAATTTCAGCAGTATTATTACTGAGAGATGAGAACGCTATTAGCCTCTTTTCACTTAGTGTAAAGAGGTTTTTATATTTACTAGTAAATAAATATTCAAAAAATCTAAAACTCTTATTATTGGTGCCAAAAGGAAAATATTTTCAAATTTTCTTACAGAGTTGAAAAACTATAAAAATTCTACAAAAGGAGTCTTATATGAGTGAAAAAAAATTAGGTTTATTTATTTTAACTGCATTAGGAATAGGAACAATGATTGGTGGTGGAATCTTTAATAGCCCAACTGACTTAATAAATTTAGCAAATCCTCTATCAACATTAATAGCATGGATAGTTGGAGGGTTAGGAGTATTTTTTCTAGTAATGGTTTTTGAAGATTTATCAATAAAAAAACCAGAATTAAAAGGAGGAATTTATTCCTATGCTAGAGAAGGGTTTGGAGACTTTGCTGGATACTTTAGTACTTTTGGTTATTGGATAGGAGGACTTTTAGGAGTCGTTGCCTATTTCCCTTTATTTTTTAAAACTTTAAACAGTTTATTGTCTGAACAAAACCAAATATCTCCATTAACAAGTTTTATTTTTAGCTCTCTATTTTTATGGGGAATCACTGTAATTATTTTACTTGGAATAAGAGATGCAGGAATTGTTAGTGCTATTGTTACGTTGGCAAAACTTCTACCTCTTATACTTGTTGTCATTGTAGGAATAACAGTATTCAAAAAAGATATTTTCTTAGTGAATGACTATAAAAATATACTTGCTTCCACTGGAGAAACTACCACTATGTTTTCACAAATTAAAGGTGCAATGGGGACTATTTTATGGTGTTTTTTAGGGGTAGAAGCTGCTGTTGTTATGTCTGGAAGAGCTGAGTCTCAAAAAATTGTTAGTAAAGCTACAAAACTAGCTTTCTTTATAACTTTAATAATTTATATGCTTATTTCTTCTTTGGCAATGGGAATAATAGAACCTAGTAAACTAGCTAATGCTCAAACTCCTTTAGCAGATGTTCTTTTTGCTACTAAAATAGGAGCTTTTGGCGCTATAATTGCAAAAGTTGGACTTATGATTTCAATAATGGGAGCTACTTTAAGTTGGATTTTACTAGTTATTGAACTACCATGGTTAACAGCAAAAGATGGAATTATGCCAAAGTTTTTTGTAAAAGAAAATAAAAGAGGAGTTCCCGTATATTCCTTAATAATAACACAAATTTTAATTCAACTTTTTCTATTTTCAATGCTTTCTGAAAAATTGCAAGCAACTTATAGCTTAGCATATAATATGAGTACAAGCACTATGTTAATTCCATATTTATTTACAGGACTTTATGCTGTAAAAATATATTTAGTAAAAAAAGATTGGGGAATAAAATTTATAAATTCAATTTTGGCAACAATTTACTCTATTTTTGTTCTTTATGCTGTTGGAATGTTATACCTTTCTTTAACTTTAATTTTATTTTCTATAGGATTAATTCCTTTCCATATAGGGAAAATGGAGAAAAAAGAAAAATATAAATTTTATGAAAAAATTATGGCTACTATATTTATATTAGTATCTATTTATTTAATCTTTGCAATATATAAGGGACTTATTACAATATAGAGGAGGAATAAAATGAGCAATATAAAAGATATAATAAAAAGTAAAAAAATATTGATTTTAGACGGAGCTTTCTCAACCGAATTAGAAAAAAAAGGTTTCAATTTAAATGATTCATTGTGGTCAGCAAAAGTATTAATAGAATCTCCAAATGCTATAAAAGAAGTCCATAAAGATTATTTAGTAGCTGGGGCCGATTGCATAATAACTGCTAGTTATCAAGCAACATATGAAGGATTTATGAAAAAAGGATTAACTGAAAATGAAGCAGAGCATTTAATAAAATTATCTACAATCTTAGCAAAAGAAACTAGAGATGCATTTTGGGATAACTTGGAAGAAAAAAGCGATAAAATTAAGCCTTTAGTTGCAGCTTCTGTAGGTCCTTATGGTGCTTTTTTAGCAGATGGTTCTGAATATAGAGGAGATTATAAAATTGGATTTGAGGAATTGAAAAAATTCCATAAAAAACGTTTAGAAACTTTGATTGATGGAAATCCTGATTTATTGGCTTGTGAAACTATACCTTGCTTAGAAGAAGCAAAAGCTTTAGCAGAACTTCTTAAAGAAAATGGAAAATCTTATGGATGGATTAGCTTTAGTGCTAAAGATGGAGAGCATATTAATAGTGGAGAAAAAATTTCAGAATGTGCAAAAATTTTAGATAAATATGATGAAATAGTTGCTATTGGTATAAATTGCACTCCTCCTCAATATGTTGAATCATTAATAGAAGAAATTCGTAAAGGAACTAATAAACCTATTATAGTTTACCCTAATTCTGGAGAAACTTATGATGCTAAAAATAAAATATGGCATGGAAATTGTTGTTCTAATTCCTATGCAGAAAGTGCTTTAAATTGGTTTAAATCAGGAGCAACAATTATAGGTGGTTGCTGTAGAACTACTCCTAAAGATATTAGTGAGATTAAAAAGCTTTTATCCAATTTATCTTAAGAAAAAATTCTTGTTACTGTATGATTTTTAAATATAAAAATGGATAACAGAAACTCTGGGAGTATATGCTATCCATTTTTTATATAAATATGAGAAGAGATGATTTGTTTACTAAAAATTATATTTTAAACCTAAAGCAAATAGGTTTTCTGTAACATAATCTCCACCTTTGCTTTTTGTTAAATCTGCTGTTCTTTTAATTTCTCCATCAAGAGAAAATTTATTGTCAAAGTTTTTGTTCATATAAAGCCCTACTTCATATTCTTGTTTTTTATCTTTATCATTGTAGTCCCAAACTCCATATTTATATTTATAATCTTTATATTCACCATATAAAGAAGCATAAGTTTTGATTGTTGAAAAATACTTAGAATAATTTAATAAATAACTAATTTTGTAATAATTTTTTTCTGCACTAAGTTGTTCATATACAGTTTCTGTTCCACCACCACTCCAAATATTACTATCAGTTTTATTATATTTATCTTTAATATTTTGACCATAGTATAACCCAGCACCTATTGTTCCTCCAAATATATCATACTTATATTGTGCTTCAGCTTCAAACCAATGACTTTTCCCATCATCATCAAAAGTAGACAAAAGATACGAATCTGCATTTACACTTGTATCAACTTTAACATAACCTCCTGCTCCTCCATTTGCATTTGATGACCATACTTCTTTATAATCTTCTTTAGGAGTCCCTTTTGAAAAAGCGTACAAAGCTTTTGTTTCTATTCTTGACTTACCATTTATATTATAAGTTGCCCAGAACTTAGGTTTAATTGTGTCTGTTCCACCTTCAGAAGCTCCCCATCTTTCAACAGCAAAAGTAACTTGCCCTCCATAGTATCCCCAATCTGTGTTTTTACCATATCCTGGAGTAAGCTCTATATTAGTTTTCCCATCATCTTTATTATTCTTATTAAATTCTTTTTCTGCCAAATAACCTAATTGAAAATTACCCCAATTATCTCCTTTAAAATATCCATCCGCAAGAATCCAGTTATTAAATTGAACAGATTTTCCATCTCCATCTATTCTGTTCCCAGACTCAAGACCTGTTCTAACATAACCTGTATCTTCAGCAGCTAAAACTTGTGCAGATAGAACTATTAATGCTGTTATAAAAAATGATTTTTTCATAATTTATCCTCTCCTTTTTGTTTTAATTTAATACAAATATAGTTTTTTTGGAACTTTATTTCAATATTAATTTTAAGTTTTTTTATAAGTTTGTTAACTAATTTTAAAAATACACATATATAATTGATTTTCTTTGTTAACTATAAAACTCATTTTGTTAACGATAACTAAAAAATATAAAATATTTGACTTTTTTGATTTATTTATGGTATATTTGAATTGTTAACGATAACTAACTTTATTTTTAAAACATATATTTCTTATCTATGTACGCATCTTGTTATCGTTAACTAATAAAAAAGGAGGTATTCATGAAAATTATAAAAGTATTGTTAATGTTGCTTTGTAGCTTAAGTATTTTCTCTCAAGGGGAATCAGATTCCTTTATAAAAGGTGCTGATGTCTCTATGTTAAAACAACTGGAAGATAATGGATCAAAATTTTATGATGAAAACAATAAAGAGCTAGATTGTGTAGAAATACTAAAAAATAATGGAGTTAATTATATACGTATTAGAACATGGGTTAATCCAACTGACGAAAAAGGTATACTTTTAGGTGGAGGAAATAATGATAAAGAAACAACTATATATTTAGTTGAAAAAGCAAAAAAAATGGGATTAAAAGTTCTTCTTGATTTCCATTACAGCGACTTTTGGGCTGATCCTGCAAAACAATTTAAACCAAAAGATTGGGCAAATCTTACAGGTAAAGAATTAGAAGATACTCTGTACAACTATACAAAAGATTTATTACTTGAATTAAAAAATAAAGGTATTTCTCCAGATATGGTTCAAATTGGAAATGAACTTAATGGTGGAATGGTTTGGCCAAATGGAAAAACTTGGGTTCAAGGAAATGAAAAAATTGGTGGATATGAAATATTCTCAAATCTTTTAAAAGCAGGTATAAAAGCTACTAAAGAAACAACGCCAGATGCTAAAATAATGATTCATCTGGCAGATGGTGGAGATAATGAACTTTATAGAAGAGTTTTTGATGAAATTACAAAACGTGGAGTAGAGTTTGATATTATAGGTCTATCTTTCTATCCTTATTGGCATGGAACTTTCAATGACTTACAAAAAAATCTTAATGATATTAGCAAAAGATACAATAAAGACGTTATTGTTGTTGAAATTGCTTATGCATATACATTGAATGATGGTGATGGTTTCAATAATATTTTTGGAGCTAATGAAGAAATTACTGGCGGTCATAATGCATCTGTTGAATCACAAATGACAGTTATTAGAAAAGTTATGTCAACTTTAGCAAATGTACCAAACAACAGAGGTAAAGGATTCTTCTACTGGGAACCAGATTGGATTCCAAAGAAAAATGTTGGATGGAAAGCTGGTGAAGGAAATGGCTGGGAAAACCAAGCTATGTTTGATTTTAAAGGGAAAGCTCTTCCTTCTTTAAAAGTATTTAATGAAGAGCCTAAAAAAACTTTAGAAAAATCTACTGTACAAAAAGTTAATGACATAGAAATAAAAACATATATAAATGAAGATTTAAAATTACCTACTGAAATTGATGGATTTATGGCAAATGGAGCTATAGAAAAAGTTGCTATAAAATGGGATAAAGTAGATTCAAAAAAATTAAAAAAGGCAAATGATTTTACTGTAAATGGTCAAGTAGTTGACAGTAATATAAAAGTTAAAGCAAAAATAAATGTTAGTAGTGCCAAAAATTTTATTGATGACAATAGTTTTGAATCAGGTGATATTTGGAAAAATACTAAATGGATTTTAGAAGATAAAAAAAATTCATTGCAAATAGAAAAAAATAAGGCAAATGTCTTTGATGGAGCTGTAAGTATATCTTACTGGAAAGATTCAAACTTCGAATTTAAGATTTATCAAAAAATAACAGGACTTGAAAATGGTACTTATAAATTACAAGTTTGGTCAATGGGTGAAAAAGGTGGGAAAACTTTAAACTTATTTGCTAAATTAAAAGACAATGAATTGAAAAAAAATATTGTTGATACAGGTTGGAGCAAATGGAATAAATTTGAAATTACTAATATTGAAGTTAATAATGGAGAGCTAATTATAGGGGTAGAAGGAAACTGTAACTCTGGAGATTGGGGGAAATTAGATAACTTTGAATTAATAAAAACAAAATAAATATCGAAATATTTTTCACATACTGAACACTTTGATTATTATTTAAACGTAATTTTTAGTTTTTTTAAAAAATAGGAAACTAAGTTTTTGATTAATTTAATGAGTTTTAAAAAAGAGAGTTAACTAAGTTATTTAAAAATATAGTTTTCTCTCTTTTTTTATTTTCAAAATATAAGTACAATCATATTACTTACACGTGTAAATGTATAAAAAACGTTATTAAATTTTTGTCATTTAGTGAGTATATTATTTTATGCGTGGTTTCATGTCTTCCCATAAAGTTATTATTTACACGTGTAAAGGAGTTATAAAATGAGAACAACAATAAAAGAAATTGCTAAACTAGCTGGGGTTACTCATGCAACAGTCTCTATGGTTTTAAATGATAAACCTGGTCCCAGCCAGAAAATGAAAGAAAAAATTTTGAAGATTGTTGACGAAGTTGGTTATGTTCCTGACATTAATGCTAGAAATTTAGTTAAAAGAGAAAATAATACAATTGGAATTTTTTTATTAAATTTTCCTAAAGAAAAAAAAGATA
The DNA here is from genome assembly GCA_016938425.1 of Fusobacteriaceae bacterium. Taxonomy (GTDB): domain Bacteria; phylum Fusobacteriota; class Fusobacteriia; order Fusobacteriales; family Fusobacteriaceae; genus JAFGUR01. The sequence goes on along the minus strand of JAFGUR010000074.1, from coordinate 9,390 downwards.
GAATTTTTTATTATTACATGGAATTTTTACAGGATGCTATGATTGAAGTGAGAAAAAAAGGATATACACTTTTGTTTTATACTGACCAAGATAAGACAAGGAGAAAAATATCTTATGCAGAGTTTTGCAAAGAACAAAATTTAAAAACAGCAATATTTTTAGGAATGCATAAAGAAGATAAAAATCTTGAGGAATTGAAAAAACTAAAAACTACTCAAGTAATTTTATTTGATATTGAAGAAACTAAAGACTTTAATACTATTATTTCAGACAGTAACAATGGTATTAAAGAAATGTTTGAATACTTAAATGAAAATAATGTAAAAAATTTAGCTGTAATAACTGGAACAAAATCTGCTGAAATTACTACGCAAAAGAAAATAAAAGAAATCAGGAAATTTTCTGAAAATAAAAATATAAAAGTTACATTTTATCAAGGAAACTTTTATTATCAAAGTGGATATGATGTTGGAAAAATCATCGAAACAAATAATTATGATGCAGTTTTCGCAATGAATGATGCAATGGCAATTGGGGCTTTAGATGCTTTTAGAGAACGAGGAATAAATGTTCCTAATGACATAAAACTCATAGGATTTGATAATTTAGCTGTAACAAGTGTTATAACACCATCTATTCCATCTATCGCACATGATAATAAAGAAATTATTAGTTCAATTTTTAAAATGTTAAGTAATACTAATGAAAAAAAACAAATAATTGTACCAACTAAATTTATTAAAAAGTAAAATTCAAATAAAAGCTTAATTTAAAACGAAGGAGTGAGAAAATGAAAAAATTATTAATTTTAGCAATTACTGCAGTAGCTTTAATGTCTTGTGGAAAACAGCAAGAAGCAAAAGAAACTGGTAAAAGCGAAGGTGGGAAAAAAGTTGTAACAGTTTGGGCTTGGGATAAGAATTTTAACATCTCAATAATGGAGAAAGCTGAAAAAAAATATGAGGCTACTCATCCTGATGTTGATATTCAAGTTGTAGATTATGCTCAAGCAGATATAATCACAAAATTAAATACTGGACTTAGCTCTGGAGCAGGAAAAGGATTACCTGAAATAGTATTAATAGAAGATTATGCTGCTAAAAAATTTATTACTTCTTATCCAGGATATTTTGCAAATTTGAAAAGTTCTATTGATTATTCACAATTTGCACCATATAAAGTTCAAGCAATGACAGATGGAGATGGAGTTTATGGTATTCCATTTGACTCAGGAGTTACTGGATTTTTCTACAGAAAAGACCTTATGGAAAAAGCTGGTATAAAACCAGAAGAATTAAAAGATATAACATGGAACAAATTCGTAGAAATCGGAAAAGTTGTTAAAGAAAAAACTGGTGTAAGTATGGTTCCAGGAGATATGATGGGAGATGCTGGACTTTTAAGAATCATGATGCAATCAGCAGGTAAATGGTATTTTGATAAAGATGGAAATGTAACAATTGCTAACAATGATGCATTAAAAGCTGCTTTTGAAGTTATGAAAAAATTCAAAGAAAACGGTACTATGAAAGCAACTAATGGTTGGGGAGAATGGGTTGGAGCTATGAATAAAGGTGAAGCTGCTTCAGTTGTAACTGGAATGTGGATAATGCCTTCAATTAAAGCTGCTGCTGATCAATCAGGTAACTGGGCTTTAACATCAACTCCAAAATTAGATGGAATTGCTTCAAGTGTTAATTCTTCAAATTTAGGTGGTTCAAGCTGGTATGTTCTTGAAAAATCTCCTAGCAAAGATGTTGCTATAGATTTCTTAAAAACTATATATGCTGAAGATAAAGACTTCTACCAACAAATACTAAAAGAAAATGGAGCTTTATGTACTTATATACCTTCTCAATCTGGAACAGCTTATGCTGAAGCTGACCCATTCTTTGGAGGACAAACAGTTTATAAAGAATTAGCTGAATCAGTAGGAAAAATTCCTGCAGTTAACTATGGTTCATATGTTAGTGAAGCTGACGCTGCTGTTTTAAACGCATTAAAAGCAGTTTTAGAAAATAATACACCAATTGATGTTGCTTTAAAAGCAGCTGAAGAAGAAGTAAAAGCTCAAGTTAGATAGTATCAAATCAAAAGGAACGAGCTATTTCTCTCGTTCCTTTAATATTGGAGGGAAAAAATGATTACATTAAGAAAAAAAGGGGATAACTTAAATAAGTATGGATGGTATTTTATTTCGATATCATTAGTTCTATTTTTAGTATTTTTAGTTTACCCAGCAATTGAGTCTTTCATACTTTCATTGCACACAACAAAAGGAATAGTAAAAACTTTCAGTGGATTAGCAAATGCCAAAAGAATGATGAGTGATAAACTTTTTATTCAAGCATTAAAAAATACTTTTATATTCCTTATAATACAAGTGCCAATAATGTTAACATTAGCAATGCTACTTGCTACATTGTTAAATGCTAAAAAATTAAGATTTAAATCTTTTTATAGAATTGCAATATTCTTACCTTGCGTTACATCTCTAGTTGCATATTCAGTTCTATTTAAAATGATGTTCTCAAATGAAGGATTAATAAATCATTTTTTGCTTTCAATACACATTATAAGTACTCCAATTATTTGGCTAAAAGATCCATTTTGGTCTAGAGTAGTTATCATTTTAGCATTATTATGGAGATGGACAGGATACAATATGATATTCTTCCTAGCAAGTCTTCAAAATATATCACCATCACTATATGAAGCAGCTGAAATTGATGGAGCTAATAAGTTTCAACAATTTTTTTATATAACAGTTCCTCAATTAAAGCCAATGATATTGTTTACTGCAGTTATGTCTACAATAGGTACTCTACAATTATTTGATGAGCCTATGAACCTAACTGTAACAAATAATGTACCTCTTAAGGCAACAATGACAATTGCACAATATATTTACATGAATTCATTTGTCTATTCTCCAAACTTTGGATATGCAGCAACCCTATCATATGCTGTAGTTGCCTTAATTGCTTTATTATCAATAGTTCAATTTAAAATAGCAGGTGATGATCATGTTAACTAGAAAAAAACAAAATTTATTAAATAGTATTTTTATGTATACTTTACTAACTTTAGCAGCAATAATATCTCTATTTCCATTTTATTGGATGATAGCTGGAGCTACAAATAAAGCTGTAGATATTACTTCTGGTAAACTTCTACCAGGAAATCAATTAGCTATCAATTTTGGTAACTTAATGAAAAATACAAATATTATGCAAGCCTTTATTAACACAACAAAAATAACAATAATTGCAACTATATTAACTTTAACTATTACAGCTTTAGCTGCATACGGATTTGAAATGTATACATCAAAAACAAGGGAAAAAATATATAAAGGTTACCTTTTATCTATGATGGTTCCCTTTGCAGCTCTAATGATTCCTTTATTTTCTTTAATAGTTAAAATGAACTTAATAGATAATTACTGGGGAATTATAATTCCAACTATTGCATCAGCATTTTTAGTGTTTTTCTTTAGACAAAACTTTAAAGCAATACCAAAAGAAATGATTGAAGCTGCAAGAATTGACGGAGCAGGAGAATTTACTATATTCTTTAAAATTGTTTTACCTACAATGAAATCAACATTTGCAGCAGGAGCAATCATTGTATTTACAACTCATTGGAATAACTTCTTATGGCCATTAATTGTACTTCAAAGTGATGTTAATAAAACTTTAACACTAGTTATTTCATCTTTATCTTCAGCATATTTTATAGATTATGGAGCATTAATGTTAGCAATAATAATTGCAACATTCCCAGTAATCGTAATATTCTTAACAATGCAAAAACAATTTGTTGAAGGTATGATTGGTTCTTCAAAATAAGGGGTTAGGAGGAGTTAATGTAATGATTTTGGTAAATAAGGAGAATATGGAGTTTCACTTACATAATAGTAAAATCAGTTATATTTTTAATGTGATGCAAAATGGTCAACTTGGACATTTATATTTTGGAAAAAAATTAAAACACAGGGATAGTTTTACACACTTTTTTAAAAAACCTATACAAGGAGTAGGAATTATTGCTCATCATAAGGATGATTCAGCATTTTCTTTGGAATATTATAAGCAAGAATTTCCTAGTTATGGAACTACTGATTTTAGAAAACCTGCTGTAAAAATTTTACAAGAAAATGGAAGTAGAATTACTGACTTTAAATATGATTCTCATAAAATTATTAGTGGTAAACCTAAGGTAGAAGGACTTCCTTCTACCTATGTAGAGTCATCTAATGAAGCCACTACTTTAGAAATAAAGTTAATAGATTCTGTATTAGATTGTGAGTTATATTTAACTTATACAATTTATGAAAATAGAGCAGTAATAACAAGAAATTCTAGACTTGAAAACAAAGGAAATCAAAAGCTTATTATAGAAAATTTAATGAGTACGTCAATAGATTTTCCTGACTATGACTATCAAATGATTCATTTATCTGGTGCATGGGGAAGAGAGAGACATATTAAAACTAGAAATCTTGAAAAGGGTTGTCAATATATTGACAGTACAAGAGGTTCAAGTAGCGCTCATCAAAATCCTTTTATTGCTTTAAAAAGAAAGAACACTAATGAACATTCTGGAGAAGTTTTTGGATTTTCTTTAGTTTACTCTGGAAATTTCTTAGCCCACATTGAAGTTGATCATTTTGACTCTTCAAGAGTTACTATGGGAATTAATCCATTTGATTTTTCATGGGAGTTAAATAAAAATGATATATTTCAAAGCCCTGAAGCCATTATGGTGTATTCTGATAATGGTTTAAATGACATGAGCCATGAATATCATAGTTTATTTAGAGAAAGACTTGTTAGAGGTATTTGGAGAGATAAAGAGAGACCTATTCTTATAAACAATTGGGAAGCAACTTATTTTGATTTTAATGAAGATAAGTTAATGAAAATTGTTGAAGAATCTTCAAAACTTGGATTTGAATTATTCGTTCTTGATGATGGTTGGTTTGGAGAAAGAAATGGAGATGATTCTTCTTTAGGAGATTGGTTTGTTAACGAGAAAAAACTTCCTAATGGATTAAGTGGACTTCAAGAAAAAATCAGCAAATATAATATGAAACTTGGGTTATGGTTTGAACCAGAAATGATTAGTGAAAAAAGTGAACTTTTTAAAAAGAATCCTCATTGGGTTTTAGGCGTTAGTGACAGAACCCTTTCTCTTGGAAGAAATCAATATGTTTTAGACTTATCTTTTGAAGAAGTACAATCATACATAATTGAAATCGTTGGAGAAAGAATAAAAGAAGGTAAAATTTCTTATATCAAATGGGATATGAATAGAAATATGACAGAAATTACTGATAAAAGTAAAGCACATAAATATATTTTAGGTCTTTACAAAATTTTAGATACTTTAACAGCTAATTTCCCAGAAGTATTATTTGAATCTTGTGCTAGTGGTGGAAATCGTTTTGACCCTGGAATGCTTTATTATATGCAACAAACTTGGACAAGTGATGATACAGATGCCATTGAAAGATTAAAAATTCAATATGGAACATCTATTGTTTATCCAACAATTACAATGGGAGCTCACGTTTCAGATGTAGCTAATCATCAAACTGCAAGAATTACATCATTAGATATAAGAAACAAAGTTGCTTTCTTTGGAAATTTTGGATATGAACTTGATATAAGTAAGTTTTCAGACAGTCAAAAGCTAGAAGTTAAAGAAAATCTAGAATATTTTAAAGAAAATAGAAAGTTATTTCAATTTGGAGATTTTATAAGATTAAGTAGTCCTTTTGAAAGTAATTTTGTATCATGGATGACTGTTTCTAGTGATAAAAGTGAAGCTATCATTGGATACTATGAGATTTTAGCTGATGCAAATCCAACTTACAATAAAAAAATAAAATTAAAAGGTTTAAATGAAGATTTCTTGTATAAAATTAACGATGAATATGAAGCCTATGGAGACGAACTTATGAATATGGGTATTGTTTTTGACCAGCCTCATAGATATTACTCAAGCGACTCTCAGAGCTTAGATTTTCATGGAAAATTGTTTAAATTAACAAAAATTAACTAGTTAGTTGCAAAATTAAAAATTATATGTACACAGTTAAAAGTAATACAAATAAGGTTTTTATTGGTTTTAATGAAACTTAGACTTTTAAGTTTTTAGTCGAATTATGGAGTGGCGAGGATTCGGGCTCCGTCCTGACTCCCCTCTCTTTCCCCACCAAAGGTGGGGGATTAGATAAAAAACGTAGTTTTTTATCTAAGTAAAATAAAGGTGTTGGAGTTTTGCAACAAACTAAAAATTAACAAATAGGAGGAAAAATGAAGCATTTAGAAAATCCAGAAATTTTTCAAATTAACAGATTAGAAGCTCATTCAGACCATAAATATTTTGAGTCATTTGAAGCTTTACAAATTGGAAAAACTAACTTAAAAAAATGTTTAAATGGAACATGGAATTTTAAATATTCAAAAAATTTAAAAGAGAAACCAGAAAATTTTTATGATAAAAACTTTGATTATAGTTCTTGGGGAACTATAAAAGTTCCTGGGCATATCCAATTGCAAGGATATGACAAACCACACTATACAAACACAGCTTATCCTTGGGATGGACACGAAGTAATATTTCCACCTACAATTCCAAAAGAATTTAATCCAGTAGGTTCTTATATTAGAACATTTGAAGTTCCTAAAACTTGGGATAAAGATAAAGTTTTCATATCTTTCCAAGGTGTAGAATCAGCTTTTAATATATGGGTAAATGGAGAATTTGTTGGTTATAGTGAAGATACTTTTACTCCTTCAGAATTTGATATTTCAAAATTTGTTGTTGAAGGGGAAAATAAAATTGCAGTAGAAGTTGTTAAATGGGCAAGTGGAAGTTGGTTAGAAGACCAAGATTTCTGGAGATTTTCAGGAATTTTTAGAGATGTTTATTTATACACTACTCCTAAACTACATGTAAAAGATATTTTTGTTAAAACAAATCTTGATAATGAATATAAAAATAGTTCTGTAGACTTAGAAATTAAATTAAATGAAACAAATTCAGATGGAATTATATATTTTGAATTATTTGATAAAGAAGATAATTTAATTTTAGAATCAAAAAAAATTAATTGTGCAGAAGAATTTTTTACATTATCAGAAAAAATTGAAAATGTAAATTTGTGGAGTGCTGAAAATCCTTACCTATACAAAATTGTTTTGTATGTAGAAGTTAAAGGTGATGTTGTTGAAGTAATCCCTCAAAATATCGGATTTAGAAAATTTGAAATGATTGATAAAGTAATGCATATTAACGGAAAAAGAATAGTATTTAAAGGGGTGAATAGACATGAATTTAACTGCTATACTGGAAGAGTTGTTTCAGAAGAAGATATGTTATGGGATATAAAATTTATTAAACAAAACAATATCAACTCTGTAAGAACTTCTCATTATCCAAATAATTCAAGATGGTACGAATTATGTGATGAATATGGAATTTATTTGATAGATGAAACTAACTTAGAAAGCCATGGAAGTTGGCAAAAAATGGGAGCTTGTAAACCTGATTGGGTTGTCCCAGGCGATGAACCTATGTGGTTAGGAGCTGTTCTAGATAGAGCTAAATCAATGTTAGAAAGAGATAAAAACCATCCATCAATTATAATATGGTCTTGTGGAAATGAGGCTTATGGTGGAAAAAATATATTTGAAATGTCTGAATATTTTAGAGAAAGAGATAGTTCTAGATTAGTTCATTATGAAGGTGTATGGTGGGATAGAAGATACAATGATACTTCTGATATGGAAAGTAGAATGTACGCAAAAGTTCCAGATATTGAAGAATTTTTAAAAGATAATCCTACAAAACCTTTTATCAGTTGTGAATATACTCATTCAATGGGTAACTCAAATGGAAATATGTTTAAATATACTGATTTAGAAGAGAAATATCCTATGTTCCAAGGTGGATTTATTTGGGACTACATGGATCAAGGGTTGATGACTAAAAATAGATATGGAGAAGAATTCTTAGCTTATGGTGGCGATTTTGGAGATCAACCAACTGATTTTCATTTCTGTGGAAATGGTATAATTTTTGCTGATAGAACTCCAACACCTAAAATTCAAGAAGTTAAATATTTATATAGTAATGTAAAAGTAATTGTAAAAGAAAATGAAGTTACTTTTAAAAATCAATATTTATTTACGAATTTGAATGAATTTATTATCAGATATTCAGTAAAGCATGAAGGTAAAACACTTTATACATCTTATACTGAAATTGATGTGGAACCTTTAACAGAAAAAACTGTTGAAATTGATTTCCCTAAATTTGATTTAACTGGAGAATTCATAAATGAAGTTGAAGTTTTATTAAAAGAAGAAACATTATGGGCAAGTAAAAATCATGAAATTGTATTTGGACAATATACTTACAAAGTAGAAAATCCAGAAAAAGAAGAAGATTTATTACCTATAATTGAAAATTCTGATGTTAATTTAGGAATAAAAGGTAAAAATTTTCATTTCATTTTCTCAAAAAGTGCAAGTTCTTTAGTTCAATTAAAGTATAATGACTTGAAATTTTTAAATTCTTTACCTATGCCAAACTTCTGGAGAGCCCAAGTTGACAATGATAGAGGAAACAAAATGCCTTCAAGATACGGGCAATGGAAAATAGCTAGTTTATATCCAAAATGCACTAACTTTGAAATTATCGAGGAAAATGGAAAAGCAGGAATTGAATACACTTATGATTTATGTACTAATCCTCAAGCATTCTGTAAAGTTAAATACCTTGTTAATTCTAAAGGAAAAATTAGTGTTTCAACTAAATATATTGGGGTAGAAGGGCTACCTGATATGCCTCTATTTGGAATGAGTTTTAAGGTAGAAGCTGACTATGAAAACGTTAAATGGTACGGAAACGGCCCTGAAGAAAACTATAGTGACAGAAAATGTGGTGCAAAATTAGGAATCTATAAAAATAAAGTTATAGACAACATGACTCCTTATTTAATGCCCCAAGAATGTGGAAATAAAACAGATACAAGATGGTTCGAGGTATTAGATAACAAAGGAACTGGACTTAAAATTTCTAGTGACGAACCTTTTGAATTTAGTGCTTTACCATATACAGCTCATGAATTAGAAAGTGCTACTCATCATTATGAGTTACCAAAAGTTCATAGTACTGTTTTATGTATTAACAAATTCCAAATGGGTATTGGTGGAGATGACTCTTGGGGAGCTCCAACACATGATGAATTTTTATTAAAATCAAATAAAGATTTAGAATTAAATTTTGATATTGAATTTATTGAGAAATAGAGTCTAATATATAAAAAAATTGAAAAGAGTTTTTAATAGAAAAGCGACCATTATCTGGTCGCTT
>JAFGUR010000073.1 GCA_016938425.1 Fusobacteriaceae bacterium | reverse complement strand
TTAATTCTGAACAGATGTGGTTTGTCTGTTAACAAAAATATTTATCCAATATTCAAAAAAGAAAATATAACAGAGTCACAGTTTTATGTTTTAGAATTACTTTATCACAAAGGTGATATGAAAATTAAAGAGATTCTTGAAAAAACTTTTTCAACAGGTGGAACTATGACAGTTATCATTGAAAATTTATTGAAGGAGGAATTAATATTTAAAAAACAAAACCCTTTGGATAGAAGGTCTAGCCTAATATCTATAACAGAAAAAGGGTATGAAATAGTAGAAAAAGTTTTTAGTAATCATATTGAAAATTTGGATAAAGTTTTGGGTGTTTTGACTAGCAAAGAAAAAAATGAGTTAATTGACTTATTAAAAAAGCTAGGAAAAGCACAATAATTTTTCAAATTTTAGTACTAATTAGTAGTTTTTTATTTTAAGGAGAGAACATGGCAAATAATGTAAAAACATTTTTAAACTCTAAAGGGAAAGAAAAAATATCAATGTTAACAGCATACGATTATAGCACAGCTAAAATTATGGATGAAAGTGGTGTTAACGCAATTCTTGTAGGAGATTCTTTAGGAATGGTTTGTTTAGGATATAAAGACACTTTAAGTGTTACAGTTGATGATATGATTCATCATGGAAAAGCAGTTGTAAGAGGTGTAAAGAATGCAATGGTTATTATAGATATGCCTTTTATGTCTTATGAAGTTTCAACAGAAAAAGCCCTTGAAAATGCAGGTAAAATTATAAAAGAAACAGGTGCTCATGGGCTTAAACTTGAAGGTGGACTTGAAATAGTTGATACAGTAGCTGCTTTAGTTAGAGCTAAAATACCAGTAATGGGACATTTGGGATTAACTCCACAAAGTGTTAATGTTTTTGGTGGATTTAAAGTTCAAGGAAAAGATGCCAGTGATGCCCAAAGAATTATTGATTCAGCTTTGGCACTAGAAAAAGCAGGAGCATTTTCAATAGTTTTAGAATGTGTACCTAGTTCCTTAGCAAAAATAATAACAGAAAAATTAACAATTCCAACAATAGGTATTGGTGCAGGTGTAGATTGTGATGGCCAAGTTTTAGTATGGCAAGATAGCGTTGGACTTTTCCCAGACTTTACTCCTAAATTTGTAAAAAAATATGCTGAGATTGGAAGTATTTTAACAGAAGCATTTAAAACTTATGATAAAGAAGTAAAAAGTGGTGAATTTCCAGAGGAAAAACATACTTTTAAAATAAGTGAAGAAGAATTAAAAAAATTATATTAGGAGGGAAATCTGTGATTCTTGTAAAATCTATAAAAGAACTAAGAACTCAAGTGGAATTATGGAAAAATGAAGGAAAATCAATTGGATTTGTACCAACAATGGGATATTTACATGAGGGACATGGTTCATTGATTTCAAAGGCAAAAAGTCAAAATGATAAAGTAATTGTAAGTATTTTTGTTAATCCAACACAATTTGGACCAAATGAAGATTTAGATAAATATCCAAGGGATTTGGAAAATGATAAAAAAGTAGTAAGTTCAAATGGGGGAGATTTGATATTTGCTCCAGAAGTAAAAGAGATGTATCCATCAGAAATTTATACTTTTGTAAATACAAGTGTTCTTGATAATAATCTTTGTGGAATTAAAAGACCCGGGCATTTTAGAGGGGTTTGTACTGTTGTTTCAAAATTATTTAATATTGTTAAACCACATAGAGCATATTTTGGGAAGAAAGATTATCAACAACTTGCGATTATTAGAAAAATGGTAGAAGATTTAAATTTTGATGTAGAGATTATAGGGTGTGAGATAATTCGTTCAGATAAAGGATTAGCACTTTCTTCTAGAAACTCATATTTAACAGACATTGAAAAAGAAGAATCTTTGGTTTTAAATAGAACTTTAAATATGTTAAAAGAGAAAATAAAATCAGGAATTACTAATGTTAATGAATTAGTAAAAATTGGAGAGGAAAATATTTTAACAGAAAAAAGTACAAAAGTTGATTATTTGAAAATTGTAGATATTAATACAATGGAAGATGTGGTAGAAGTTGATAGAAATGTATTAATAGCTTTGGCTGTATATATTAATGAAAAAGTTAGATTAATTGATAATATTGAGATTATAAAGGAGTAGTCATGTTTATAACAAAGTTAAAAGGTAAAATCCATAGAGCAACTGTAACTCAAGCAGAATTAGATTATGTAGGAAGTATTACAGTAGACCCTGTTTTATTAGAAGCTTCTGGAATTATGGAGTATGAGAAAGTTGAGATTGTTAATATAAACAACGGAGAGAGATTTGAGACTTACACAATTTGTGGAGATAGAAATAGTGGAGTAATTTGTTTAAATGGTGCAGCAGCGAGATTAGTGCATAAAAATGATAAAATAATTATAATGGCTTATGGAATGTTTAGCCAAGAAGAAGCAGCTAATCATCAACCTTATGTAGTTTTCGTAAATGATGATAACACAGTACATTCTGTTTCAAGATATGAAAAACATGGGAAGTTGGAGTTAGTGTAGTATTT
>JAFGUR010000072.1 GCA_016938425.1 Fusobacteriaceae bacterium | reverse complement strand
TTTCCATGGTCAACGTGTCCTATTGTTCCTACGTTTACATGGGGTTTGCTTCTTTCAAATTTTTCTTTAGCCATTTTCGCCTCCTAATATATTTTACGTTCCTTTGTGATTTTACATCATTAAATATAAGTTGTCAACCAATCATTATAAAAAAAAATCCACACTTTTACGCTTATTTTACTTAGGTTAAGTAGAAGCATAAACTTGTAGTTAAAATGGTGGTTGGAGAAGGATTCGAACCTTCGAAGGCAGAGCCGGCAGATTTACAGTCTGCTCCCTTTGACCGCTCGGGAACCCAACCAAATATTTTATTTATGGTGCCGCTTATCGGAGTCGAACCAATCACCTACTGATTACAAGTCAGTTGCTCTACCAGATGAGCTAAAGCGGCGAACCTCAATAATTCTACAATATTTAACACTTTATGTCAACGTTTTTTTTATTTAATTTCTATTTTGTCTAAGACTTTAACATAATCAAAGGCTTTATATTAATGACAAACTTGAATATTTATGATAAAATAGCTTACTTTTGAAATTAATTTTCAAAATATACGAATTTTTTTAGAACCAATATAGTTCTTAGAGGAGAAATATTATGGATGCAATATATATACATATACCTTTTTGTATGAAAAAATGTGCGTATTGCGATTTTCATTCTTTTGAAGGAAAACTGGATGAGAGCAAGAGATACGTTGACTATTTAATAAAAGATTTTAAAAATTGGCCTACTTATGAATATGATACTATTTACTTTGGTGGTGGTACCCCTTCATTATTAGATCCTGATGAAATTGGAAGAATTTTAAAAGAAATGAATTATAATAAAAATTCAGAAATAACTCTTGAATTAAATCCTGCTACAGCCAATTTAAATAAATTGAAAGCTTTCAAAAAAAATGGTATAAATAGACTAAGCATAGGTATTCAAAGTTTTAATGATGATATCCTTACAACTTTAGGACGGTTACATAGTTCTGAAAAAGCCATTAATACTTTTAACAATGCCAGAGATGCTGGTTTTGATAATATCTCTATTGATTTGATGTTTGCTGTTCCTGGTCAAGGAATTGATGAACTAAAAAAAGATTTGGAAACTATCAAACTTCTTAATCCAGACCATATTTCCATATATTCTTTAATTTGGGAAGAAGGTACACCATTTTGGGATATGTTACAAAAAGGAATTTTAAAAGAATGTGACAACGACTTAGAAGCCGATATGTTTGAGTTAATTATAGATACATTAAAAGATATGGGTTATGTTCACTATGAAATTTCTAACTTTTCCAAGCCTAACATGGAAGCTCGGCACAATTCAAAATATTGGGAAAATAAAGAATATATAGCTTTAGGCATTGGTGCTTCTTTCTATACAAATAATTTTAGAGGAAAAAATGTCCTTAGTTTTAATAAATATTATGAAGCTATTGATAATTCTGAAAAACCATGGCTAGAAAAAGAAGAGATTTTTGATAAGAAAGAATATGAATATATGTTGGGGCTTAGGCTTCTAAACAAAGGAATTCTTCCAACAGAGAATAAAATTATAGATTTATGTCAAAAATTAGAAAATGATGGATTTTTAAAAAAATATGAAAATAGATATATCTTAACAAGAAAAGGATTATTTTTAGGAAATAGTGTTTTCGAGAAATTTTTATAGAAAGGGGATTCTCTTAAAGTGGTTGATAAAATAAAAAAAAATTATGAAGAAATTTTAAATGATATAAAAGAAATTTGTGGAGAAAACAACAATATAAAAGTTGTTTGTGCCAGTAAATATACTGACGGTGAAGGTCTTATAAACCTAATAAATGCAGGAGTTTTAACAATTGGAGAAAATAGAGTTCAAGCCATGAAAGAAAAAAAAGAATTTTTAGATGAAAAAAAATTATCTAATAAACTCTCTTGGCATTATATTGGTACCTTGCAAAAAAATAAAATTAAATATATAATAGATTACATTGATTTAATCCAATCAGTTCATGAGTACTCTTTATTAGAGGAACTTAATAAAAAAGCTCTTCAAAATAATAGAGTTATTAATGTTTTATTAGAAGTAAATATTTCTGGTGAAGAAAGTAAGCACGGCTTTAAAAAAGAGGATCTTCTTAGCTTCTCTGGACAATTATTTTTTTCTAATTTAAATATTATTGGCTTAATGACAATGGCTCCGAACACTGAAGAAGATTCTATTATAAGAAATACCTTTAGAGGTTTAAGGGAGTTAAAGGATGAATTAAATCATAAAATTTTTAAAGGTACTTTAACAGAATTATCTATGGGGATGAGTAATGATTATAAAATTGCTCTTGAAGAAGGAGCAACTATAATAAGAATCGGTTCCAAATTATTTAACTAGGAGGTGTGGGTATGTTTAATTCTTTTAAAAAAATGTTTGACTTTAATATTGAAGAAAAAGATTCTAATAATCCTATTCAAAAAGAAAAGGAAAAAAAACCAGTTAAAGTTGATCCTGTGAATATTGAAAATAAAAAACCTAGTGTTATTCAACTTGACGAAAAGAAGGTAAAGATGGCTCAAGAAAATTCAAATATTAATTATCAAATGGTAGTTTATAAACCCTATGATCTTTATGATTGCGCTAAAATAGGTGATTGGATTGCAAAGGACGTTATTGTTGTTCTTAACTTAGATGATGTTGATACTAAATTAGCTCAAAGAGTTATTGACTTTGTTAGTGGTTCTTTATATGTTAAAGGAGCTAAACTTTTTGAAATTTCAAAAAATGTTCAGTTATGTGTCCCAGCAGACATCAACATAAAAATTGATGACCCTAAATTTAAGGAAGCAAATTCTTTTTATGATGAAATTGTTCCTCATAATGATGCTGAAGAAATTAAACCAAAATATAATAACGACTAAAAAAGTCTCATTAAATGAGACTTTTTTTATACTTGTTACTCATCTGAATTTAAACCCATTATAAACAAAACATTTCCTTATTATTTATCTATCAGATGCGTTTAATCTCATCCCTACGCTTAACCCTATTCTTCTTGAATTCATCGTAATATAATCACCAATAGGTGTTAAATTTGCTGAGGCTCCCAAGTTAAAATCATAAAAAGCTTCAACCATTAAATTTTCTTTTTCAAATCCCCAAGAAAATCCTAAATAGGGTGATGGTGTTGAAAATATATTCCCAAAACTAGTACTTTCTTTTAATCTCCCAATATCCCTCTCATAAGAAATTCCAGCCCTCATAGAAAAATACATTAAAAATTCAAAATAATGCTCTGATTCTGGTTCATATTGCAAAAGAAAATAAACAGGAAAATAATCTACTCCTAATTCACTAATTCCTCCTATTTCATCTTTTAAACTTGGTGATTGCAAATATCCTAATCCTACACCATAATAGAAATTGTCAAAAGTTTTACTTCTACTTTGAAACTCTAAATTTACATTTAATCCATTGCTCATAGTAGTTTTATCTTTTGTAGTAGTTTTGGTTGCATCATCTTTTACACTTTGCTCATAAAAACCTAAGGGTGTAAATCCACCTTTTAATACAAAACTTACATCTGAAATTTCTCCAAAACTGAAGCTAAATAAACTCAAATAAAAAATTATAATTTTCTTCATACTATCACCTTTTTTTTGTATAATATATTTAGTTTATCGTCATTATTAAATAAAAACTAAAATTTGTTTTTAAAAAAGGAGAAAAATTATGGAAGCTATCGTTTTAGACTTAGATGGAACATTACTATCAAGTAATGAAACTATTTTAGATGAAACTAGAGAGACTCTTTATAAATTAAAAGAAAAAGGAATAAAAATAATAATTGCAACTGGTAGAACATTTACATCTCTTAAACCCTATAAGGATATGCTCGGATTAGCAACTCCTATCGTATGTTTTAATGGAGCTAAACTTGTAGATAAAAATGAAAATACTATCTTTGAAACCCCTGTAAAAGGAGAGATTGCTATTGAATGTATAAAAATTGCTAAAGAAATGGGAATACATATTAATTTTTATCAAAATGAAGTTTGGTATGTAGAAAAAGCTACTCCTGAAGCTGAAAGTTATAGAAAAATGTCTGGTCTTGACTATGAATTAAGAAAAATTGAAGAATTTAAAAACTATCACATGACAAAACTTCTTTTTATTGGAGAACATTCTATTTTATGTGATTTAAATGAAAAAATTAAAGAAAAATTTCCCATAGAAGTACATAGAGCTTTTTCTAAAAGACATTATTTAGAAATTATGGACAAAACTGTCAATAAAGGTGAAACTCTTTTAAAACTTTTTGAAATGGAAGGAATTAACAAAAAAAATGTTATTGCTTTTGGTGACGGTTGGAATGACCTAGAAATGTTACAACTTGTTGGTGAAGGAGTAGCTATGGGAAATGCCGATGAAGAGTTGAAAAAAGTAGTTGGTAGAAGCTGTGATACAAACGATAATAATGGTATTTCTAAATACCTTGCTAAATATTTATAAGGAATATTTATGAAATTAAGAGAAGAATATACTTGTCCTTTAGAACTTGTACATGACATGATTAAGGGAAAATGGAAATCAATAATTTTATGGCGTTTAAGATGGGGAAAAACTTCTTTATCCCAACTTCAAAAAGATATAGAAGGAATCTCTCAAAAAATGCTATTGGAACAACTAAAAGAACTTATTGAATTTGGTTTTGTAGATAAAATTTCTTATAATACTTATCCTCTAAAAGTTGAATATTTTTTAACAAAAGAATATGGTGAAGAAATTCTTAAATCATTAGAAATTATGCAAAATCTAGGTTTAAAATTTTTAAAAAATAACTGATACCCACAAAAAAGTGGGTAATTTACTTATTAATCCTTATTTTATATAATCGTATAAGTTACGTAACAAATACAATTATAAGGATGGTTATTATGTTTAAGTTTATGCTTTATATTTTTTTAGGAATTATTGTCTCTGCTTTTATTTTTTCTAATGAAAAAAAGAAAATGTATATTTCTAGTAGTGGCATTGTTAATGGTTATATTTTAGAAAAATATGGTAACAAAGGAACTTCTTTCAATATAAATGGCGTTCCGTCTTGCTCAATTCCAATTAATATTTTTAATTCTCCCCCAAAAACTACATCTTATGCTATTGTGTTAGAAGATAAAGATGCTTTCCCTGTAACAAATGGCTTTACTTGGATTCATTGGGTAGCATGTAATATTAAAAAAACAAATATTGCAGAAAATGAAAGTGTAAATTCTAGTGATTTTGTCCAAGGCTTAAATAGTTGGATTAGTTCTTTAGGAGGGTCTCAAAGTAAAGAGCTTTCTAGTTTTTATGGAGGTATGTCTCCTCCTGATAAAAATCATACTTACACTTTAACCGTTTATGCTCTTGATATTGAACTAAATTTAAAAAATGGTTTTTACATAAATGATATGTTTAAATTAATGGAAGGACATATTTTAGAAACTGCTTATATCAATGGAATCTATAGAAACTAAAAAAAATATTGCAGTAATATTAAAATTATGATATCAATTAAGATATAGTTAATTTTGTTTGATATTTTTTAATATAAAGGAGTTTTGATATGTTTTGTAGTAAATGTGGAAAAGAAATTGACGATAATGTTAATTTTTGTAAATTTTGTGGCTTTCAAGTGAATTCTTTAGAAGAAAATCTTAGAAATGATTTTAAAAAAGAAGAAAATTCTATTCCTAATCAAGAAAATAAAGAGTTTTACAAAGAGAAATCTTCTGTTAACTCTAGTAAATTACACTCTAAAGAAAAAAAGAGCAACTCTTGGATTTTTATTGTTGTTTTTGTGTGTTTAATTTTTGCGGGAATAACTGTTTATTTCTCTCAAAATTCTGATGAAGATACTTTAGAACCTGAAGATGTTGCAATTAAAGTTGCCAGTGATTCAGTTAAAAAAACAATAGATGAAAATGATTCTATTCCTGAACCTATCAAAAAAGTTGCTAAAGAAAACATTGATAAAGTTGATTCTAAAGAAGAGCTTGATAAAGTTATTGATGATTTAAACAAAAAAATTGAAAAATTTGAAAAAGAAAAAAATGAAAGTACTGAAAAAATTGACAAATTACTTAATGAATTAGAAAGTTTTAAATCTAAAAATTTTTCAAAAGAAGAAAAAAAGGAAAATGTAAGCAATGATAAAAAAGATTCTGATTCTACTGAAAATATAGTTGATAGTGTTATAGGATTTTTTAAGTCTTTAACAGGAGATAAGGATTCAAAAGAAGAAAAAAAAGAAAAATCTGGTAAAAATTAATAATAAGCCCACTTAAATTATGTATTAAGTGGGCTTCCCTATTATTTTTTAAATACATACCCCCCAGTAGCTTGATGTACTGGCGTAACTGTCACTTCACATATTTGAACATGTTTTGGTTGTTTTGCTGTATACAAAACAATATCTGCAATATCCTCTGCTGTTAAAGGTTCTATTCCTTTATAAAAATTATCTGCTTTTTCTTTATCCCCTTTAAATCTAACTACACTAAAATCTGTTTCTACCATTCCAGGTTGAATATTTGTAACTTTAATCTCTTTATCAACTAGGTCCATACGTAATCCATCGCTTATAAATTTAACCGCTGCTTTTGTAGCACAGTAAACTGTTCCATTTGGATAAGCAATAATTCCTGCTGTTGAGCCTATATTTATAACATGCCCTTTTCTTTCAATCATTAAAGGTACTATTTGTCTTGTTAAATATAATAAACCTTTTATATTAGTATCTATCATATCTTCAAAGTCATCCAAGTTCCCTTCATATAGTTTTTCTAACCCTTTTGCTAATCCTGCATTATTTATTAATATATCAATGTTTTTCCAATTTTCATCTAAATTCTCAATAGTTTCAACTACTTTTTCTCTATTTTTTACATCTAATTCAATAGCTAAAACATTTACACCATATGAATTTATTAAAAAATCTCTAAAATCATTTAATTTTTCCATATTTCTTGAACAAATAATTAAATTAGCTCCATCCTTTGCAAAATATTCAGCACATGCTTTTCCTATTCCACCACTTGCTCCACTAATAAATACAATTTTATTTTTCATACAAGGTCTCCTCATAATCGTAAATTATTTAAAATCTATAAATCTATCATAACACGATTAGATATTTTTTCAAAAATAAAAAATTCGTTATTTCTTCTCTGTAAATTTATTGTTTTTCCAAGTCCCTTTAACAATATCACCATTATTATAATAATATACTCCAGAACCTACTGGGTTTCCATTACTAAAAGTACCTTCATATTTCCCTTCTTCAAAATACAATGTACCTTTGCCACTCATCTCTCCATTTTTTAATAAACCTTTGTGTTTATACCCTTTTCATCTTTTTTATTAGTTTGCTTCCAAACTCCAACAACTTGATTTTACTTCTATAATAAAACTAATATTTCCAAGATAATTATCTAAAAAAATAATAATAAGCACCTATACCTATTAATAAGAATATTGAAAAAATTACAAATTTTATTACTTTTTTTATTAAAGATATCACAAGTCCCACTGCTCCAATTGCCAATAAAATCATTTTTAATTCCATTATTATTTCCTCTCATAAATTTATATTTTTTAATATTTTATATTTTTTACTTATTAAAGTCAACTTTAATTATATATTCTATAAAATTTATCTAGAGGTTGTTTGACTTTTAATTTTTTGTTACAATATACTTGAAGTTATATAAAAGAAAGGACTGATAATTAATGATTAATATTAGATTTGCTGAAAGAAGTGATTGCGAAACTATTTTAAGCTTTATCACTGAACTTGCTATATATGAGAATATGCTTGATCAAGTTATTGCTACTAGGGATTCCTTAGAGCAAAATATTTTTGACAAAGGTTATGCTCGTGTAATAATTGCTGAATATGACAATATCCCTGTAGGTTTTGCTTTGTTCTTTAACAATTTTTCTACTTTTTTAGGTAAACAGGGAATATATCTAGAAGATTTATATGTAAAAGAAACTATGAGAGGTAAAGGTATCGGACAAAAACTCATATCTTTTTTAGCAAATATTGTTATAAAAGAAGAAGGGGGAAGACTTGAATGGGCTTGCCTCGACTGGAATACCCCATCTCTTGAATTTTACAAAAAACAAGGTGCTTCTCTAATGGACCAATGGACTACTCTTCGTGTTACAGGAAAAAATTTAGAAGAATTGGCTAAAAAATATTAAAAGGAGCATAATTTATGGAAAATTATACAATAACTTTGGGAATTAATTCTGATTTATATGAAGTATCTAAAATTTATGAGGAAGCTTCTACCTACTTTGAGGATAAAGAAAATTATCCTTGTTGGTTTAAAGACATTTACCCCATAAAAGAAACAGCTGAAAAAGCCATTAATAATAAAGAACTCTACATCATTAAAGAAAATGGTTCTATTATTGGTTCTGTTATTCTTAACCACGTTCAATCTATAAGCTATAAAAATATTGATTGGAAAAATAATTTTACTAATAATGAAATTCTTGTTATTCATACTCTTTGTATTTCACCAAGTGTTTTTGGAAAAGGAATTGCCACTAAACTTATAAATTTTACTGAAGAGTTAGCAAAAAATAAAAACTGCAAAGCCATAAGATTTGATACTCACACTAATAACTCACCTGCTATAAAACTATATTCAAAATTAGGATATGAAATTATGGGAGAAATTAGCTTAGAAATTGACTTTGTTACTCCAAATCAATTTAAATGTTTCCAGAAAATTTTACTATAAATATCCTATTTTTATAGTAATTCTTTACTGATTATTTAACATACATATTTTTAAAATATATA
>JAFGUR010000071.1 GCA_016938425.1 Fusobacteriaceae bacterium | reverse complement strand
CCTGAGTATAATATATACGTAATATAAGGAGAGTGATTTATATGCCTCAATCTGATATGTTTAGCAGTTTAGAATTTGAACTTATTGACGAACAACATTTCGAGCTAGTAAAAAAAGGGGAAGAATTAATTAAATTAATTGAAAAAAATGAGGAAAAAGAAAAAGTACTATATAGTTACGATGATTTAATTTCTTCTATTAGATATCATTTCAAAACAGAAGAAGAATTATTCAATTCTTTTGACTATGAAGAATCTTATAGGCATAAAAAAATGCATAATTTTCTTTTAGATTTTTTAATGGAATACAGAGAAAATTACGCAGAACATAATATGCCAATATCCTCTTATGCTATAACATTTTTAAGAGAATGGGTTAAGGCTCATGTTTCATCCTTTGATTTAAATTTTGTTAAGGAATACAAGAAAGCCAAAGGTATATTATAAAAAGCGACCTATGAAAGAGTCGCTTTTTTCAAATTTTTATCCTAAATGTTTTATAAGTATTTTCTGCACGTTATAAACATTTACATTTTTATTAAATTGTAGACTCACGCTTGGAAGAGCTTCTCCAGATACCCAAATTTTTAGCTCTGCATCTAGGTCAAAGTGCCCTGCTGTTTCCACAGCAAATCTTGATACATTTTTATACATAATTGACATATAAGATATCTTTTTCCCAGAAACGCCTTGTTTGTCAATATAAACAAGTCTTTTATTCGTGAAGAAAAATCCATCCCTTATAAGTTGATATCCTGCTTCAATTTTTTCCCCTTCAGCCAATAAGTGTTCATAATCTTTGTTCAATACTTCTAATGATACCTCAGAAGCATTTCCTAATAATGCATTAAATAATCCCATGACATCTCCTTTTTTACATATTTTTTTTGAGTATAATTCTTCAAATTATTTAAACCTCAATATCTTCTACAACTCTATATATTCCTTCAACATTTCTCTCAATTCCTCTTGCCCGGTATAATGAATCCCTTTAATTCCAAGTTTTTCACCGGCAATAATATTTGCATGAGTATCATCAATAAAAATACATTCATCTGGATTTAAGCTATATTTTTTAATTAGAGCTTCATATATTTCTTTTTCTGGTTTCAATAGTTTAACATGAGATGAAACGATTTTTCCGTTAAACAACTTAAACCAAGGATATTTCTCAAAAACCAGTGAAAAAGTTCTTTCT
>JAFGUR010000006.1 GCA_016938425.1 Fusobacteriaceae bacterium | reverse complement strand
GAATAATCAATTTGAAAAAGATTATCAAAAAGCAAAAGATTTAATGAAAAAAAATAAATATATACAAGCAGTTTTACATCTTGAAAGTGTTCTTAAAAAAGGAAATAGTGATAAAGATAAAGATCTTTTAAAAGAAATTTATAGGGATATTATTTTCGCATACAGAACAATAAATAATAAAACAAGAGCTGATTATCACTTAGCAAAAGCTGTTGGTATTTTTGGACAAATCGATGAAATTGAAATTGTCTCAGATAAAAAAACTAAAGAAGAAATAAAAAAAGAAGAAACAAAGGAAGAAATAAAAGAAGAATCTAAAGTAGAGGTTGCAGAAGAAATTCTTTTAGAAGAACCTATAATAGAAAATGACGGTTTAAATTCAGAAGAAATTAATAACTCTGATGAAATTATAGTAGAGGAAACAATTGCTAATGAATCTACACCTGAAGATACTGTTGTAGTTGATATTCCTCAAAATGAAATTACTCAGAAAAATAGTATTCAAACTGAAGAGAGGGAAGCCGTTGTGTTAAAAACAGTTAAAGATTTTGAAATATTAAAAAATACTTATAAAGTAAAGGCAATCGATACAAATGAAATAAATTTTAATAATATTTTTGTTGAAATTTTTACAGCTGTTGAGTCTAAAAAATATTTTGGATATTTTAAATTGAATTTAAATAAATTGAAAGATGTTGTAGAAAAGGGTGTTGAAGGTCTTGAATCAGAAGAGGCTTCTAGAATAAAATGGGAAATAAAAACTCTATTAAATCTTATTGAAGATAATAATATAACAAATTTTGATATGATGTATAAAATGGAATTTGAAGTTTCTTATGCTGGTGATGATGGCTCTGAAGATAAGCCTTTACAATTTGAAGAGCCTGGAGTTATTGATTTTGGTTCTAATGAAACTTTTACTTTTAATGAACAAGACAAATCAGAAATTAAACTTGAAACTACTGAAGAAGAAAAACTTGAAATAGAAAAAGGCATTGATAATATTGTATCAAAAAATATAGATTCTGCAGATCCTGGTTCTATCTTTGGATTTGAAGAAAATAATGTAACAATAGATCATCCAATTGATTCAATTGTTGATAATCTATCAGAAGATCATTTTGTAAATGAAGATCAACTTGATATTAATGATAATGTAAATAACAATAAAGAACTCGAAGTAAAAAATGAAGATTTAGAATCTAAAGAAGAAATAATAGCATCAGAAGATACCAAAGAAGACTCAGATAGTGCTTCTGAAGGTGTAAAGCAACAGGAAGCAATCATAGTTGAAATTGACACAGAAAAGGTAAGAGAAAATAATTTGGAGGTATCTGAAGTGAGAGATGTAGTTTTAGAAGTTTTAGAGAATTTAAGAAAGTCTGATTTAGATATTTTTACAGAATTAAAAGAAGAAGCTGATAAAAGAGCTCAAAAGCTTGGAGAAGAAAGAGAAATTAAAGGTTTAGTTTCAGGACTAGAAGGAATGTTAGAAATCAAATTTGGAGTAGTTAGTTTGGACATTGTTCCTCAAATGAAAAAAATTAAAAATTTAGATGTTTTATATGAAATAAAAGAAAAAATGTTATCAACAAGAGATTTTTCTGAAGTAACTAAAATTATTGATAGTAACAATTAAATAAAATTATTTTAATGTTAAAGTGTTAAAAAGTCCATAGAAATTTATTTCTTAAATGGACTTTTTTAATTTCTCATAAAGGTCTTTAAAAATTGTCTGGAATTAGTGATGTTTTTATTATATAATATAAGCAATATTGCTAATATGGAGGAGATAAAATGAAAATAAGAAAAGCTGTTATTCCAGCAGCAGGGTTAGGAACTAGAGTTTTACCTGCAACAAAAGCACAACCTAAAGAAATGTTAACTGTAGTAGATACTCCCAGTATTCAATATATAGTAGAAGAATTAGTTAAATCTGGAATTGATGACATAACAATAATTACAGGAAGAAATAAGTTTTCATTGGAAGATCACTTTGATTATTCTTATGAACTTGAAGATACATTAGAAAAAGCTGGTAAAGAGAATATTTTAAAAGAAGTTAGAAAGATTTCAGAAATGGCAAATATATATTTTATTAGACAAGGAAAACCTATGGGACTTGGTCATGCAGTTCTTCAAGCAAAACATCACATTGGAGATGAACCCTTTGTTGTAGTTTTAGGAGATGATATTGTTTATTCTGAAAAGCCTGTTGTAAAACAAATGCTAGAAATAAGAGAAAAATATAAAGGCGGTTCTATTATTGGTGTTCAAAATGTTCCAGAAGAAGATGT
Source organism: Fusobacteriaceae bacterium (assembly GCA_016938425.1). GTDB lineage: Bacteria > Fusobacteriota > Fusobacteriia > Fusobacteriales > Fusobacteriaceae > JAFGUR01. The sequence goes on along the minus strand of JAFGUR010000006.1, from coordinate 9,922 downwards.
AAATAAATATGGAATAGTTAATCCAGGAAAGGCTTTTGATAAGAATACTGTAAAGGTAGAAGATTTTATAGAAAAGCCTGATGTGGAAAAAGCTCCATCAACTCTAGCTTGTCTAGGAAGATATGTTCTTGAACCTCAAATTTTTACATATTTAGAGAAAACCCCTGCTGGTAAAGGTGGAGAAATTCAATTAACAGATGCTATTTTAGCAATGATTAATAATGGGGATAAGGTTCTTGCATATAATTTTGAAGGTAAAAGATACGATATCGGAAATAAATTAGGATTACTTAAAGCAAATATTGAGTTTGGATTACGTCATCTTGAAATAAAAGATGAGCTTAAAGAATATTTGAAAAATTTAAATTTATAGTTTATAAGTAGGAGAAGAAATGGAAAATATAAAAGCAATTTTTATTGATTTAGATGGAACTCTTGTGGGGCATGATGGAATAGTTCATGAAGATTCCATAAATATTTTAAATGAACTTAAAAACAGAGGAATAAAGATAGTTATTTCTACTGGAAGAAATTACCATCAAGCTCGTAAAATAGCAGGAGAAATAGAAGGTGTTTACTATATTACTAATAATGGCGCCTATGTAGTTGATGACAAAGGTGAAGTTATTTCTTCAAGAGAATTAAATAATAGAAAATTATTAGATTTAATAGATGAAATTCTTCAATTTAAAAAAATGTACTTTTTTGTTCAAAACCATGAAATAATTGTAACAAATTCAACTTTATGGGATAGATATAGAAATGCTTTTGCCTCTACAAGTCTATTAAAATTATTTAGTTTAGATAATTTAAAAGCTTTCTTTCACAGGGAAACAACAATAGGTACAAAAATAAAATATTTGGAAATGCCTAGAGATTATTTTATAACCAACGAAAATAAATGGTTGAAAATACTTGTTACAGGAAATAAAAAAGGAATTGATTATTTAGCAGATAAATATAAAAAAGCTTTTAATATAAGCTTTTCCCATTCAAGTAATATAGAAATTAATGAATTTGGTGTTTCTAAAGGACAAGCCATTAAAGAATTCTGTGAATTGCATAAAATTAATCTAAAAGATACAATGTGTTTTGGAGATAGTGGAAACGACATAGAGATGTTTAAAGCTGTTGGAATTCCTGTAGTTATGGCCAATTCAGAGGTAAAAGAATTACATAAAATATCAAAATTCAAAGCTGATCACTATGATAATCAAGGCGTTGCAAAATTTTTAAAAGAAAAATTTAACATAAAATAAGAAATCACTCATTTATTGAGTGATTTCTTTTTCTCTCTCTAGTTTTCTTATCTTTTTATATTTTGGTAATACAGAAACTATGGCTATTAACCATAAAATTTTATGCCTATGTCTCATTGCTGTTCCATAATTTGTAGTCCCAATTGAAAAAACTAATGTAAAAGCAATAAAGTACAATAAAATTGTTTTTCTTATCTTTTCATCCAAAAACTCTAACCTTCTAATTGCTCTTATAACTAAAACTAAATAAATAAATCCATCTATGAAGACTATAACATCTGAAGCATTTCCCACCATCCAAGGAAAAGGAGAAAATAAAAAATAAATCATTCTTATAGGAAGATATACTGCAAAAATAAATATATTACTTGGAATAAAACTAGTTAAATATACTGTCCTTCCTGCCCCTGTCCCTACTAAAAATCTCCCTATTAAAATATGATTTAAATAATTAATGTCAAACATTTTAGTTAAAAATGCAAATTTCTTAAAATGTCCCAAAATTTTAAATAAAATTATTCCTAATATTCCAAATTTCAGTACTTTTTTCCACTTTAATTTACTTTGCCTCTTTTTCTTTTTAAAAAATAACAAAGTATATAAATGAACTATTAATAGAAATAAAATGCCTGAGTGAAAAATCATTGCCATTAAATGTAGTCCAACTGATATCAAAAATTCAAAGAAAATACCATTTTTTATAAACCTTATTAAAAACCAAAAACTCAAGACTAAAAATAAAATTATAAATTGCTCTCTTAATAAAACTGCCGAATATAAAATATCCATAGGGAAAAATGTTACTATTATTACTGCTCTCAAAGCAACTTTTTTATTATTCGAAGTAAGCAATTTTATAATTTCATAAATAATTGCAGAAATCATTATATAACAAAGAGTATTTAAAAATAATGCAAAGCCCACATTTTCTCCTGAATAAACCATTGTCAGCCCTATCAAGTTTGAATAGGGATTAATTGTTTTAATGCTTTCCCCATTATAAAAAAGATACCTAAAATATACTAACCCTTCATATAAAAAGTTTTTAGCATCTCCTTGGCTTTCAGGAATTTTCACCCCTGATAAATAGATAGCAATAACAGAAATCCTTAAAATTGTTCCAATTATTATATACTTTAAAAAATTTTCTTTTCTCATATACGCGAAAGAAAAAAAGAATACTAGTATTACTAAAATTCCAATTATCATAAGGTATCAACCACTTGAGATAATAATTGGGCTGACCCTTCCCAACTCAATTTTTCTTTAGCAAAAGTATAGGCACTGTTTCCTAATATTTTTACTTTTTCTTTATTTCCAATCATAAAAATAATTTTTTCAGCAAGGCTTTTTATATCTTTTGGTTCCACAAGATACCCTGTTTCTCCATCTAAAACCTGTTCAGGAATTCCACCTATGTTACTTGCTATTACAGGAAGTCCCATTGAGTATGATAAAGGAATTACTCCTGATTGAGAAGCTTCAATATAAGGAACAACCACAAAATCAGCCCTAGAAAAAAAGCCTTCTACCTCTTCATCTTTAATCCAACGAACATTTAGCTCCAAATTATCTTTTACCTGCTCTACTAAATCTAAATAAGAAGAAATATCTCCATTTCCTACAATATTTAGTTTAATTTTAGGATAAGATTTTATAACTATTTTCATTGCTTCTAAAAGAATATCAAGTCCTTTATAAGGATTTATTCGCCCAAAAAAAAGAATAGTCTCATTATCATAATTCTTGTGAGATATTTCAAAATTTTCACTATAATATGAAAAATTTGCATGAGGTATTACTGAAATAATATCACTTTTAACTTTCTGAGAAACTAACTTGCTTCTTAATGATTCACTTAAAATTATAACCCTATGACTTTGCTTTAAAACAATTTTCCTAAGACTATCCATAATAAGGCTTTCTTCTCCTTTATGTTGTGTCACATCATGGATAGTTGTAATAATTTTAGCTTTTTTACTTAAAAAGTTCACTATAGGATTCCACAAATGTATCATTGGAATATATAAATAATCTGCATCAAATTTTTTTAATTCTTTATTAAGTCTTATAAAGTTATGGATTTTAAATGTATTTAAAATAAATTCTTTATTAGACTCAAATGTATCAATGGTTATAAGTTGAATACCTGATTTTACCCAAGCCTCATAGTTTTCACATTGTCTAGAGATAAGTACTTTTACTTGAAATTTTCCTAATTTTAATAAAGCCTTTGACATCTCTAAAGAATAAACTGGCCCTGCTCCTTTTCTTCCCAAATTTACAACTAAAATTTTCTTCATTTATAAACTCCTATATAAATTTTCATAATTTTTTGCACAGGCTTCAATGGAAAGAGTATTTTTAATAATTTCTCCTCTTAGTCCATATTGAAGTCTTAACTCTTCAGAATTAATCAAATCCAACGTATTTTTATAAAATTCATCTTCATCTTTTGATATAAAAACACTATTCTTCAACTCTTTAAAATAGATATTATCAAATAAAACTAAAGGTTTTCTACACCCAATAGCTTCTACCAAAGAGATTCCAAATCCTTCACTAGAAGAAGGAAATAACACTATATCTGAAACACCATAATAATCTGATAATTTTTCATTTTTTACAAAACCTTCAAACCTTATCTTATCTTGTAAATTAAGCTCTTTTGTCAAATTAATAAGATTATTTTTCTCTTCTCCTTCTCCAATAATTAAAAGTTTAAAATTTTCAATATTAATTTTTTTTATAAGTTTTATTAGAAATTTATGATTTTTTACTGGAGAAAGTCTTGAAACATATATAGCAACAATATCTTTTTTAGAAAATCCTAAATTTTCTTTTAGCACATAATCTTTTTCTTTGTAATAAAAATTTTCTGTTTTGATTCCATTATTAATTTTAATTATTTTATCTTTCAATTCTGGAAAAATTTTATTCATTGATTCAAAAGATTTTTCTCCAACACAAGTTATTGAGTCAAATTCTCTTAAAAAAAATAAGTAAAATTTTCTGACAAATGCTTTTTCTGACTTTTTTTCGGAATGAGATGTAAAAATTATTTTCTTATTTTTCAATAATCCTAATTTTTTCATAAATGAAATAAATATATTTGCTGGAAATCCATGAGCATGGACTATTTCTCCATCTATTTTATCTTTCACAAAGAAAATCTGAAATAATATTGATACTAAAAACAATAAATATTTCCGTTTTGATGGAGATGCTCCTAAATTCTTATCTGATATTCTTTTATGTAATGTATTATTTATACTCAGATGCTTCTCAAATTCCTCTGAATAAGACAAATTCAAAACTGAATTATCAATTGATTTATCCATTTTTTCAATTAAATTTATTATCAAATTTTCGCCACCACCATAATTAATTGGCGTAATAACATGAGTTACTTTCATATAAACTCCTTAATTATTAATTAACTTTTCAAACTCTTTTAGATTAATATCATTAAATTTGCAATAATCATTTTTTAGTTTATCTAATTTTTCTGCTAAATGTATTCTATTATTCAAGATTTCTATTGTCTTTTCAAATAATTCTTGAGGATTTAAATCAGCATCAATCCAGTTTTTACCCTCACCAAAATCAATTTGGTACTCCCAACCTAATTTTTTTATAAATTCTGCTGTTTTATGATGATAAACAATTGGAAGAAAAGGCGTTCCACAAGAAGCAGACATTATATTCCCATGAAGTCTTAAACTTACAACTAAATCTGATTTAGCTAAAATATTCATTGCTGTATTTGGGTCTAACTCTAAATTAATTAATTTAGCCTCTATACCACTTTCTATTATAAGCTCTTTATTGAATTCATAATCCTTTGAATTTTCAAAAGGTAAAAATACTAATTCATGTTCATTAGGTGTAAACAATTTAAAATAATCAATTAATGACTCCTTTAAATTATTGTATTTCTCTGGATTTTTTTCTTTTAAATAGGGATTTAACACAAAAGTTATAAGCTGTTTATCCTTTTCTATATTTAATTCTGAACTGCTATAATTAAGACTTATTACAGGATCTCCAGAAACAACAATTTCTTTTGTGACTCCAGCCTTTTTTAGCCAATCTCTGGATTCTTCATCTCTTACAGTTATCTTATCTATAAATTTATTTACAACATATCTTACGCAAAATTTCCCAAATTTTGTTCGAAAAGGTCCTGCTCCTATTGCATATAACATTGTTTTCTTATTAAAATACTTAGCGATTACTATATATTTAAGCCAATTAAACGGATTAAAATATGACCAATCTGATAAAAATCCACCACCACCTAATAAAATTATATCAGAATTTCTGATTGCATTTATTGCTGGCCTAGATTTCTTTATATTAAAAAAATTCAAAACAAAGCTTTTCATTGATAAAGGCATATGAGGAATTGCTTCTACCCCCTGCATTCTAGTTGTATACTCTGTCCTTGTTGAAAGTGCTTTTACATTTACATCAAATTTTTCAGTAAGGTTATTTTTTATACTTTGAAGAATTGCCTCATCTCCTATATTCCCTTCACCATACCATCCAATAACTAAAACATTTTTCTTCATAATTTTCCCTCTAATTTAAGTTTTAAATATTCTTTTCCATCATGTAAATTATTTATAAAATTTTCAATATCTTTTTCTTCTCTTTTTTTAATTAACTTAGCAGGATTTCCTCCCACAATAGAAAATGGTTCTACATCTTTTGTAACAACTGATCCTAACCCAATTATTGAGCCTCTACCTATTCTTACTCCCGGAACAATTTTTACAGAGTCTCCAATCCAAACCCCAGTCTCTATGTAAACAGGTTTTTTTATGGCTTCTTTATCATATGGTATACTTTTAGCCATTTTATAATTATGATTTGAAGAATAAACAATTACCCTTGGTCCTATTATTACACTATTTTCAATTGTTATTCCTCCTAAGCCATATAAAGCTCCAAAAGGGCCTATGTAACAATTATCTCCAATAGAAATATTATTACTATTGGAGATAACTAGGGATTTATCAAGTATAACATTCTTTCCTATACTTTTCATTTTATTTTTTTGTATAAATAATTTTAGTTTTCTTAACATACTAATTTCCCCTTATAGATTTTTTTGCATAAAATACCATAAAATAAGCCCCAATTACTCTAACAACAATTATAGATATTACTGCTCCCCATATACCTAAACCAAAGAATGCTATTAAAATAAATCCTAAAACAATACTCCCAATAAATTGAAATAAATTGATAAATGCAATTTTCTTATTTTCGTTTATATAAAGTACTAATCTATATACTTGTGATGAAAGTTCAATAAAAAATCCTAACACTAAAAGTCTTGCTGGATTAACAGCCTCTACAAATCCTTCACCAATAGAAATTTTTATAAATATTTCCATTAATGGTATTAAAAAAATTAACGGTATTGAAATAATTACACCCATTTTAAAGGCCTTTTTTACTTCAATATTTAAAATTTTCTTATCCTCAATCCCTGCAAATTTTGGAAAAAATAAAGTTGTTAATGATGTATTAAGAACACTTAAGATTGTAAAAAATATCAAAAGAGAAGAAAATAATCCTAATTCTTTTTTATCTGCATAGTTTTTTAACAAATATAATTCAAAAGTCCCATTTGTTAAAAAAGCCAAAGCTAAATTTGAAATAAAAATCCATTTACTAAAATGAAGTAATTCTGTAATAAAACTTTTATCAAATGAAACATTTTTAATAGAATCTTTTTCACTTAAAAGAAGTATAAAAATAATTGTAATTGACGAATATGAAAATATTCCTATAGCAGAAGAAAGATTATATTTACCCAAATAATATAATGCTATCATTGGTAAAATCCTTAGCAATGAAAATAAAAATTTATACATAAAAAACTTTTTGAAATTTTGTTCTGAACGATATTTTGACATTATTAACTCAGAATTTCCAATGGTAAGTAATGTTAAAAGTGTTAATATTATTTCCTTAGTTCCTGTTTCAAAATGATTTTTTATAAAAGGAAATATTACTAAAAAAACTATCATTAATCCACTAGAAATTAAGCTTTTAACATATATACTATTAGCTAAAACTCTTCTACTTTCCTTAATATCTTTTTTAAAAGCTAGTGTATAAAATTTCAAAAAAGCTGTTGATAAACCAAAATCACTGATAAGAATAATTGTATTTATACTTTGAATCAAAAGACTATAAATCCCTATATCTGAAACTCCCAAAAAACGAGTATTTAACATTGAATATAAAAAATTTAAAGCACTTACCACTAACGTTAAAATAATTACTAAATATGAGTTCATTTCTTTCCTTTCAAACTAAAAATTCCTTTGTTATTATAGCATAATATATTTATTCGTACAATGATGAAGGATAATTGAATCTGGAAAAAAGAAAAAATTGATTCATAGTTTTCTGTAAGTATTAAAAAAGCAAATGATGTCATTTGCTTTTTTAATACTATATAAAGTTAACAAATTCAGATACAGCTTTTCTATATCCTCTTACTCTAAAACTTTCTTTATCTGCTTTCCCCATTGTTATCATTAGTACTGGAACTTCATTTTCTGGTATATTAAGAATATTTTTTATTTTATCTTTCTCAAAATAAATCATTGGACAAGTATCCCAACCTTTATTTTTAGCAAGAAGCATAAATTGCATTGCTGAAAGAGAAGCATTTCTTATTGCTTCATCATGTTTAAATTCCTCTCCCCATCTTTCATACAAATCATGAATCATGTTAATCATAAACTCATACTCTGAATTATCGATAATCCCTAAAAACTTTGATCCTTCGTATATTTTACTTGCATCTAAATATGCATTTTTATCTCCTGTTACGATAATAGTTGCAGATGATGTCTTTATTTTATATTGATTGTATGATGCTTCATAAATCTCATTAATTTTATTTTTATCCTCAGCAACATAATAATGAGCATGTTGCAAATTAAATGCTGATGGAGCTAAAGTTAAATCTGTGAAAATTTCAATAAAATCTTCTTTTGGAATTTTTATTCCTTCGATAAATTTATTAGCAGAACGTCTTTCCTTAACAACTTCTAAAAAATTACTCATATAAATCCTCCTTAAAATATAAACTTCAGAATATATCTAATTAGATGTATTTATTTAAGCATTCTTTTTAAGAAATTGCAAGTCAAATTTTTATAGTCACAAATATCTATTTAAATATTTCTCTTTACCCTTGACATATAATAATCAAAAATGGTATATATTTGTATATACAAATATTAAAGGAGAACGATTTTGAGTAAAAAAGAATGTAAATTATCAGAATGTCTATATTTCAATTCACTAAAAGTTAATAGACTTTTAAATAAAATAGCTGAAGAAGAATATAAAATTACAGGGCTTTCTCCTACTTATGCCTTTGCAGTTACCATTATAAATAGAAAAAATGAAATTTCTGCAACAGAGCTTTCTGAATATTTATTTATGGCTCCATCAACAATAACAAGATTTGTTGATAAACTAATTGTAAAAGGATTAGCTGAAAGAAAAATAAAAGGGAAAAATTCTTTTGTTTATCCTACAGAAAAAAGTAAAGCCTTACAAAAAAAAATAGAGGAATCTTGGGAAAACGTATCAAATATATATGAAGAAAAGTTAGGAAAAGAAAAGGCTAGAGAACTATTAACTTTATTATTAGAAGTTTCTGAAAAACTATAGTTCTTCTTCGTTTAATATTTTGTATGTACAAACAAATAAAATTTAAGGAGAGTTCAAATGTTAAAAATTGTAGCAAAAAATTATGTTAAACTTGAATGTAAAAATGCTTTTGTTGAGGCAGTAAAAGAGTTAATTGAGGAAACTAGAAAAGAAAAAGGTTGCATAAAATATGAATTATTTGAAGATACTAATCAACAAGATGTCCTTACTTTTATAGAAGAATGGGAATCTCAAGAAGATCTTAAAAATCATAGTAATTCTGCTCATTTCACAAGAATAGTTCCTAAATTAGGAGAATTCACTTCAAAACCTATGGAAATTAGTGTTTACAAAAAATTAATATAATTAAGGATGGTTATACTATGGATATATTAGAAATAATTAAAGGTAGAAGGTCAGTTAGAAGCTACGAAGAGACTAAAGTTGAAAAGGAAAAAATAGAGAAAATTATGGAGGCAGGATTATGGGCTCCAAGTGCGCATAATCATCAATCATGGAGTTTTGTTGTAATTGAAAACAAAGATATAATAGAAGAGCTTAATGTAGATACAAAAAATGTAATGAAAAATTATAAAATAGAACAATTTAGAAAATGGGGAGAAAATGAGAAATTTAATATTTTCTATAATTCTCCAGTAGTTATCCTTGTTTTGTATGATGAAAGTGGTTTAGTTCCTATGCAAGATATTTCTGTAGCATCTCAAAATATGTTGCTAACAGCACATACTTTAGGTTTAGGAACTTGTTGGATTGGTATGGTTTCTATAGGTTTCAGCGATGAATCTATGCAACAAAAATATAAAGAAAAACTAAATTTACCTGATGGATATAAAATAAGTCATGCTATTTCTTTAGGATATCCTAAAACTATTCCTGCTAAAGGACCAGAAAGAAAAGAAAATAAAGTTATATATATTGATTAGTTTAATTAATTATTTTATGCAGAGAAAAAG
>JAFGUR010000070.1 GCA_016938425.1 Fusobacteriaceae bacterium | reverse complement strand
TGCATTATTAGTTGTTTATGATATTTGTGATATTTTATACTTTTTTCTTAGAAATAATTTTTTTAAGAAAAAATCTCCTAAATAAGTCAATAAATTCTCACTATTCTCAATCGCTCTAATTTTACTTCATAAACCTAGATTATCTTCTTAGTTTATTTAAATAATCACTATACTCATATTTATACTCTAAGTTTTTTATATCCACTCCCTAAAATACAACACAAATAAGATAATTAACCAGTATACTATAATAGAAATATATTTTTCTTGCTGTATAAATTTCAAAAAATTCTAGAATGTCCTATAAGCCCAACTGACATCTGCTTATATTCTTGACTACTATGATATGTTTGCTATTTTATCTCAATATTTTAGTTTAATCTTTCTTCTTCATATTGCTTTAAAGTTTTACCTCTAGAGTCAACCCAGTTTTCTCTTCCATTTATTGCATATCCTAAGATTGTTGCTGCCGCTGCAGACGGTGACTTAAATTCATAATCTTTTTTAAATTCTAATTTTTTCTCATCAATTACTTCATTTAATATTAACTTTTCTCTTAAATTTCTATAGCCATTTGATAATGATGTTTGTATTTCTCTATTTATTTTACTACCTTTAAAAACAATAAAACCATTTGAAGAATACGTTCCATATGCTTCATTATTTTTTAATCTTAGTTTTAATATTTCATCTTTTTTAGACTTGCTTATCTTTATTTCTTCACGTGGAGATTCTAATAAATCATATCCTAAAGTTGGAAGAACTAGTGTAATATTTTTCAGAAATTCTTCCATGTCACTTATTGCCATTTCTGGTAGAGATGGTTGTTTCTCATTTTTCTTATTATGAAGAATATAATTTGGATTTTCATCTCCAATTTTAATTAATTTATATTCTAAATATTTTATATGTCCTTTTGTCAAATTATCATCTTTTGATGTAAATGCAATGGCTTCGGACCAAAATAATTTTTCTTCATCCTTAGTATGTTGAACAAGTCGATTAAATATATTGTCAGCTTCTCCAATATATACAATTTGTTCTTCAGGATTTTCTTCGCTATAACCAAATAAAAAATATATTCCTATCCGTATTACTTCACTTCTACTTCTCGCATCTTCAAGCAAATTTCTTGGTATTTTTATAGCTTGCCCTGTCCAATTTGAAAGATATGTACAAATTATCCCATTTGGATTCCCATTTACTAAGTATAATGAAATTGTTTTCCCCAACATTTCTATCATCCTTTCTTTATTTTTCTGAATATTTCAACTATGTATATTAAATCTACTAACTTTCCAAAAACTTCAATGTACATCTCAAAAGATTCTCAACTACTTTATCTTAACAAAATATCAAATAAAGTATTACCTATCTCATCAAATTATTTATTTATTATATCGTCTATTTTTCACAAATCCCATATCTTAAATGTTCTAACAACTTCATTCAATTATAGTTCATATCCTAAATCTTATATTTACATAATAAATTAAAAAAACTCCCTCAACATTGAGGGAGTGTAAATGCTATTTAATATTAAACAGATTTAATGTTTGAAGCTTGAGGACCTTTTGCACCTTCAGTAATATCGAAAGTAACTTCTTCACCTTCAGTTAATTTTTTGAATCCAGGTTTTTGAATTTGGCTAAAGTGTGCGAATACATCTTTACCATCTTCTGCAGTTATAAATCCAAACCCTTTTTCTTCGTTAAACCATTTAACTATACCTTTCATTTTAAACCTCCATATATTTTTTCTAATGACAAAACTAAAAATAATACGAAAGTTTGAAAACTTTAGATATTAAATTTTTAAATTTTTGCATCGAACTAAGCTAAGTATACAACGTTTTTTTGAATTTGTAAAGTTTTATTTTTAAAATTTATTGAGCTAAACTACTTGCACTTTTTTAAAAGAAATGCTAAATTATTAATAGTATACCAATACGGTAAAGTATATTAATTGGTATCTTAAATATGGAGGAGAAAAATGACAAGAACAGTTAAAGTAGGTAATGTTATTATTGGTGGTGGAACCCCTGTAGTTATTCAATCTATGACCAATATTAAAACTGAATTTATAGATGAAGTTGTAAGTGATATTAATAGACTTGGAACAGAAGGATGTCAAATTGTAAGATTAGCTATTAGAGATGAAAAAGATGCTGAAGCTATAAAATTTATTAAAAAAAGAACTAGTGTTCCTCTAGTTGCAGATATCCATTTTGATTATAGGCTTGCACTAGAAGTTATTAAAAATGGAATTGACAAGGTTAGAATAAACCCCGGTAATATTGGTGGTGAATGGAGAATAAGGCAAGTTTTAAATGAAGCCAAAGCTCATAATATTCCTGTAAGATTTGGAATAAATGGTGGATCATTAGAAAATGACCTTTATGAAAAATACGGAAAATCAACGGCAGATGCTCTTGTGGAAAGTGTTCTTAGAAATGTTGAAATTGCAAAGGAAGAAAATTTTCATGATTTAGTTATCTCTGTAAAGTCTAGTGATGTCAGAGAAGTTTATGAAGCCTACAAAAAATTATCAAAACTTGTAGATTATCCTTTACATATAGGCGTTACAGAAGCTGGAACTGCATATAGAGGAATAATTAAATCTGCAATGGCTTTAGGAGGTCTACTTCTTGAAGGCATAGGAGATACTATGAGAATTTCCTTAACTGCTGACCCTGTTGAGGAAATAAAAGCTGCAAAAGAAATGCTAAGGTCTCTAGGAATTTTAAAAGAGGGTGTAGAAATAATTTCATGTCCTACTTGTGGAAGAACAGAAATAGATTTAATTGGTCTTGCTCATGACGTTGAGAAAGCCTTTGAACATGATAAAAGAAATATTAAAATTGCCGTAATGGGATGTGTTGTTAATGGCCCTGGTGAAGCAAGAGAAGCAGACTATGGTGTTGCAGGTGGTAGAGGTGTTGGAATTCTATTTAAAAAAGGAAAAGTTGTAAAAAAAGTAGATGAAAATAATTTGTTAGAAGAACTTAAAAAAATGATAGCGGAGGATTATAATGAAAATTGTTAGAGCTGAAGAATTAGGATTCTGCTATGGTGTTGCTAGAGCTGCTGAAATGGTTGAAAGTCTTATCGAAGAAAATAAAAAAATCTATATTTTAGGAATGCTTATTCACAATCCTGTTTATCTTGAACATATTCATCAAAAAGGAGTAATCACTGTTGAAGAAGAAGACTTTTTAAACGAAAAAGTAATTATTCCAGAAGGTTCAACAGTTGTTTTAAGGGCTCATGGAGCAAGAAAACACTTGATGGATAAGCTTAGTAATATGAATGTTCAAAAAGTTGATACAACATGTCCATACGTTACGAAGTCAATAATGGTAAAATTAAGAGAAGAAGAAAATAAGGACGTTATTTACATTGGGGATAAAAATCATCCTGAAGTAAAAGCTGTTCTTTCCTATGGGAAACCAATTCCTGTAGTTCAAAATCTTGAAGAACTTAAAAATGGAAATTTTGACACAAACAAAGAATATAGTTTTGTTATCCAAAAAACCTTTGATAATATTAAATTTGATGAAATAAAAAGTTATGCAACTAAGACTTTTAAAAGTGCAACTTTTAAAGATGATTTGTGTGGTGCAACCTATGAAAGACAAGAAGCTATATCTATGCTTGCTAAGGAAGTTGATGTAGTAATAGTTATTGGTGGAAATATGAGTTCTAATACACAAAAGCTTTATAAAATATCAAAGGGATTAAATGAAAATAGTTACTTAATAGGAGAATCAAAGGAAATCGATAAAAATTGGTTTATTAATAAAAAAAGTGTCGGTATAAGTGCTGGAGCTTCTACACCAGAATATTTAATTGATGAAGTAGAAGAAAAAATAAGAGAATTAGTTATTTAAACTTTAAATTTGGTGCTTGAAACAAGCTTGAAAGCTTTAATTCTTGCACCAAATTTTATTTTGTGATATAATCTTAGGTACTCAATTTTGAGATTAAAGGGGACAAAAATGGAAAAAGAAAAAATAGTATCTGTTGGTGGACAAGCTGTTATTGAAGGTGTGATGATGAAAAGCCCTGAAGGAATAGCTACTGCTGTTAGAAGAAAAGATGGACAAATTGTTTATAGAAAAAAAACTGTAAGTAAATCAAATGCCAAATTAATGAAAATTCCTTTTATAAGAGGAGTCGTTATTTTACTAGAAAGTTTATTTGTAGGAACTGGGGAATTAACTTTCGCAGCAAATCAAGCTGGCGAAGAAGAAGAAGAATTAACAAAACCACAATTAATTCTTACATTAACAGTTTCACTTCTTTTTGGTATGGGGCTTTTTATTATATTACCATCTATAATTGGTGGCGTAGTTTTTAGAAATAGCACTGCCCTTTCTAGTGTTTTAGAAGGACTTCTTAGAGTTATTATATTTTTATCATATATATATCTAATTTCTAGAAATAAAGAAATTAAAAGAGTTTTTCAATATCATGGTGCTGAACATAAATCTATTTATGTCTTTGAAAATAAAGAAGAATTAGAATTTGAAAATGCAAAAAAATACACTACTTTACACCCAAGATGCGGAACAAGCTTTTTATTTATTGTAATGATGGTATCTATTCTTATTTACTCTACATTAGATGTAATAATTCCAAAGCCTGATACTCATTTAATGAGAATCCTTCTTAAAGTGGGAATAAGATTTGGATTTATGCCAATTGTTGCCGGTTTATCTTATGAAATCCAAAAATATAGTTCAAGACATATGGATAATCCTCTAATAAGCTTGTTAGCTTTACCTGGATTAAAACTACAAAATATAACAACACAAGAACCTGATGAAAGTCAATTAGAAGTAGGAATGACAGCTTTAAGAGCTTCATTAAATATGGAAGTAAATGCAATTAACATAGAGGAGGAACAAAAGTAATGTTTCATAAGTTAGAAGAGGTAGTTGAGAAACATCAAGAAATAACAACAGAATTGGGGATGCCAGAAACTTCTGCTAATCCTAAAAGATTAACAGATTTGAATAAACAATTAGCATCTATTGATGAACTTGTTCAAAAGTACCTTGAGTATAAAAAGTTAAAAGATGAAGTAGATTTCTTAAGAGATTCTATTAAGAATGAAAAAGATTCTGATATGAGAGAAATGATGTTTGAAGAGGTAAAAGAAATTGAAGAAAAATTGCCTAGCTTTGAACAAGAATTAAAAGTTTTACTTTTACCAAAAGATCCTAATGATGATAAAAACGTTATTGTTGAAATCAGAGGAGGAGCTGGTGGTGATGAAGCTGCTTTATTCGCTGCTGACATCTATAGAATGTTTACTAGATATGCAGAAAGAAGAAAATGGAAAATAGAAATAATTGAAAAAAATGAAATTGGAGTTGGAGGTCTTAAAGAAGTTGTTTTCCTAATTGAAGGAAAAGGTGCTTATTCTAGACTAAAATTTGAATCTGGAGTTCACAGAGTTCAAAGAGTTCCTGCTACAGAGTCTCAAGGTAGAGTTCATACTTCAACTATTACAGTTGCTGTTTTACCTGAGGTAGAAGATGTTGAAATGGTAAAAATCGATCCAAAAGATTTAAAAATTGATACTTATAGATCTGGAGGAGCAGGAGGTCAGCACGTTAACATGACTGATTCTGCAGTAAGAATTACACATTTACCTACTAATACTATTGTTCAATGTCAAGATGAAAGATCACAGCTTAAAAATAGAGATAAAGCAATGAAAGTATTAATTGCAAAACTTTATGAAATGGAGTGCGAAAAACAAGCTGCTGCTGTTGCAGGGGAAAGAAAGTTACAAGTAGGAACTGGTGCTCGTTCTGAAAAAATCAGAACATATAATTTCCCTCAAGGAAGGGTAAGTGACCATAGAATAAAACTTACACTTCATAAATTAGACGCTGTTTTAGATGGAGATTTAGACGAAATAATTGATGCTTTGATTACATTTAATCAAGCAGAAATGTTAGCAAGTCAAGGGGACGCATAATAAATTTTTCCATAAATACAAGAAAAGTGGCTCTGCCACATTTGGATTCGTACTTATTTACACTAAGATTTATAGTTTCCTATAAGTACAAAAAAATAGAGGCAAAGATAGCCTCTATTTTCATATTTTATTTAGAAAATAGCTAATATCCCCTAGGAGAGAAAATGGATAAATTGCAAGATATTTTAAAGTTTACAATAGAATATTTAGAAAAAAGAATGGTTAAAAAGCCTAGATTTGAAGGAGAAAAAATTATATCACATGTTTTAAACTTAGATAGAATTTTGTTATATGCTAATTTTGACATGGAATTAAAAGAAGAAGATAAGTTAAAAATTAGAACAATTTTAAAAGAAATTTCTCAAAGAAAAATTACTTTCGATAAATATTTAGAAGAAAAAACTAATAAAAATTATAAAGAATTATTAGAAGAGAAAAAAAGTTACCTAGAAGAAAATAGAGCTTTACTTAAAAAAAGTATTGAATATCTTGAAAATAAAAATATTAAAGAAGCTAGATTAGACACTGAACTTATATTTTCTAACGTTTTAAAGTATGATAGAATGATGTTAACTTTAAGCTTAACTAGAGAAATAACTGAAGAAGAAAAAGAACATATTAGAGAAATGCTTAAAAAAAGAGCTATTGATAAGTTACCTGTTCAATACATATTAGGTTTTGAAGAGTTCTATGGAAGAAAGTTTAAAGTGATTAAAGATGTATTAATTCCTAGACCTGAAACTGAAAGATTAGTTGAGGAATGCTTAAAAAGATTGGAAAGTAGAGAAAGTCAAATTGTATTAGATATTGGA
Source organism: Fusobacteriaceae bacterium (assembly GCA_016938425.1). Lineage (GTDB taxonomy): Bacteria > Fusobacteriota > Fusobacteriia > Fusobacteriales > Fusobacteriaceae > JAFGUR01. Next base: position 2,490 of record JAFGUR010000070.1, on the reverse strand, counting down.
ACAGGAAGTGGAGCAATAGGAATAACTATTGCCAAAGAAATGAAAAATTCAAAGGTTTTAGCATGTGACTTAAGTGATAATGCCTTAAAAATTGCTAAAATAAATGGACTAAATTTAGAAGTTCCTAATATCAAATTTCAAAAATCTGATTTATTTTCAGAAATTAAATTTACAAATTTTGACTTAATAGTTTCTAATCCTCCTTATATCTCTCAAGAAGAATACGAAAGTTTGCAGGTAGAAGTTAAGATGCATGAACCTCAAATGGCTTTAACAGATAATAAAGATGGTCTATATTTTTACAAAAAAATAACTAGAGAATCTGTAAATCATCTTAAAAATGGTGGAATTTTAGCCTTTGAAATTGGTTATAATCAAGGGGAAGCAGTTAAAAATTTATTAGAAAAAAATTCTTTTGAAAATATTGAAGTTATTAAAGATTATCAAGGACAAGATAGAATTGTTATAGGAGTAAAAAAATGAAATTAAGTGATTATGATTTTTATTTACCAGAAGAACTTATAGGACAGACACCCGCTGAGCCTAGAGATTCTTCAAAACTAATGGTTTTAAATAAAAATACAAAGGAAATTGAGCATAAAATTTTTAGAGATATTATTGATTATTTAAAAGCTGGGGATGTTTTGGTTAGAAATTCTACAAAAGTTATTCCTGCCAGACTTATAGGGAAAAAAGAAACTGGTGGAATTCATGAAGTCTTTTTATTAAAAAGAATAAATTTGGACACTTGGGAAGTTTTAATTAATAAAGCAAAAAAAGTAAAAATTGGGCAAACTCTAACTTTTGGAGACATTCTAAAAGGTGAACTTTTAGAAATCAAAGATGATGGCAATAGAATAATAAAATTTCTTTATGATGGTAGTTTTGAAGAAATTCTTGATAAACTTGGGCAAATGCCTTTGCCTCCATACATTACGGAAAAACTTGAAAGTAAAGAGAGATATCAAACTATTTATGCAATAAAAGGGCAAAGTGTTGCAGCTCCAACAGCAGGACTTCATTTTACAGAAGATTTATTTAATAAAATAAAGGAAAAGGGCATAGAAGTAGTAGATGTATTCTTAGAGGTAGGATTAGGGACTTTTAGACCTGTTCAAGTTGAAAATGTTTTAGAACATAAAATGCATAGTGAATTTTATGAAGTGCCTAAAGAAGCTGTAAATATTATAAATAAAGCTAAAAAAGATGGTAGACGTATTATTGCAGTTGGTACCACAGCAATTAGAACTTTAGAATCTGCTTGTAATGAAGATGGACTTTTAACAGAAAAAAAAGATGATACAGAAATTTTTATTTATCCTGGTTATAAATTTAAAGTTGTTGATGCTCTTATAACTAATTTTCATTTACCAAAGTCAACTTTATTAATGCTTGTTTCTGCTCTTGCAGGAAAAGACTTTATATTCAAATCTTATGATGAAGCTGTCAAAAATAAATATAAGTTTTTTAGTTTTGGAGATGCTACTTTTATATATTAATTTTTAAGGAGATGTTCTTATGGAAAATATTGAAAAGTTAAAAAGAGCCATATTGAGTTTTGAAGAAGAATTAAAAGAAATAGAAAGTATACCAAAAAATACAATTGGAACTGATGAAAAAATGAAATTGGACTATAGAAAAATGGAGCTTTTAACTTCTATAGAAAATATAGAAAAATATTTAAAAAGATTAGAATTTGTGGAAAAGGTGAAAAATTATGAGAATAGTAGCAGGAACGCACAAAGGTAGAGCAGTAAAATCAAGAAAAGGTAATAGTACTAGACCTACTCTTGAAAGAGTTAAAGAGTCTTTATTCAGTATTATAAATCCTTATGTAGAGGGCTCAAGTTTTTTAGACTTATATAGTGGTACAGGTAATATCGCTTTTGAAGCTCTTAGTCGTGGAGCCAAAAGAGCTGTCATGATTGAAAAAGATCCTGAAGCTCTTAAAATAATTATTGAAAATGTAAACTCTCTAGGATTTGAGGATATTTCAAGGGCTTATAAAAATGATACTATTAGAGCTATTGAGATATTGGGGAAAAAGAGAGAAAAATTTGATATAATCTTTATGGATCCTCCATATAAGGATGAAGTTTGTACAGAAACTATTAAAAATATAGAAAAATCTGGTATTCTTGCTGAAGGCGGAATTATTATAGCAGAGCACCATATTGCTGAAAAACTTCACGAAGAAATTGGAATTTATAAAAAAATAGATGAAAGAGATTATTCAATAAAAACAATTTCTTTCTATTCAAAAGGATAATATTTTTATGAGCTCATTTTTAGAGCTCATTTTTTATGTTTATAAAGTTTATAAATCTATTCTTCATAATTTCTCTATCACACAAATAAATTTATTTGACAAAAACTTTTTTTAGTTATATAATTTGATTATCAAATTAAAAGTATAGCTTAGCTAGTTGCAAAACTAAAAAATTATTTGAAACAAGCTATTATGAACTTGTGAGGAGGTAATCATGAAAT
>JAFGUR010000069.1 GCA_016938425.1 Fusobacteriaceae bacterium | reverse complement strand
ATTCCTGATGCTCCAGGAATTAATCTTACTCTTGCTACAGATGTTTTTCTTCTTCCAGTTCCCCAGAATTGATTAATTTCAGCCACTTAATTCTACCTCCTATAATTGCACGCTTTCAGGTTTTTGTGCTACATGAGCATGTTCTGCTCCAGCAAATACTCTTAATCTTGTTAATTGAACTCTTCCTAATTTATTTTTAGGTAACATTCTTTTAACTGCTAATAAGATTAATTCTTCAGGTCTTTTTTCTAAGATTTCTCCTAAAGCTCTTTCTCTTATTCCACCTGGGAATCCACTATGATTGTAGTATTTTTTATCAGTTAATTTTTTACCTGTAACTGCTATTTTACTAGCATTAGTAACTACAACAAAGTCTCCTCCATCAATGTGCGGAGTAAAATCAACTTTATTTTTACCCATTAAAGTTTTAGCAATTTCTACTGCTAACTTTCCTAAAATTTGCCCTTCAGCATCGAAGTGTACCCAACTTCTAGTTACATCTTCTTTTCTAGTCATTTTTGTATATCTTTTCACTAATATTTCCTCCTCGGTTATAATTAAATTATAACATAACGGCCTTTGTGGGAAAGGTTTTTCTCCAAGAATTATATAACATTTCACACGTTATGTCAAGGGATTTTCTTTACAAATTTTAAATTACTTTATTGTTCATATACACCAAAATCTTTATTGTCATCTAACACTTCAACATTTTCAAAATCATATATATATTTAAACTCTTTCCTAAACCATTTCACTAAATTTTCATCTCTTTTTATACTTGTTCCATTATCAACAAAAATATTTATTGTAATTCTTTTAAAATTTCTTAATGCAATCTCAATGTCTTTTTTTATCATTTCTTCTGTTTGCCCAAAAATTCCAACCATTAAGCAAATATTTTCAAAATAAGTCTTAAATTCTTCTAGATTTTCATAATAAAGATTTTTGTTTAAAACATTATTTCTGAAATTTTCATCAAAACTTTCTACTCCAACTTTAAACTTAACTTCAATCCCATCAAAAAAATCCAGAATTTCATTTAGTCTATTTTTATAAGTATAATAAACTTCAAACCAAATAACCTTTATTTCTTTTGATCTAGCTATATTTTTTATCTTTTCTAGAGTTTCTTTTGGCAATTCAAAAACTGAACCTGAATTAATCACCTCCAAAACTCCACATTCTCCTGTAATATTCTCTAATACTTCAAAATTAACACGATTAATTTCATTCTCATCTTCCGAATTATCTTCAATGTAGTTACAAAAAGTACACTTTCCATAAATACATGGTTTTCCCTTTAATAAAACTATCTCTCTTTTATTCTTAGCATTTATTTTACTATATCTAATTCCCATTTTTTTTATACATCCCTATTATTCTATTAATTAATTTTTCTTCTTCTAAAAATCTTCCTCTAAAAGTTGTTGTAACTGTTTTTGAAGCCGAATTTTTTATGCCTCTCGTAGTCATACAAGCATGTTCTCCTTCAATCCAGATAGCAACATCTCTACTATTTGTTATTTTTTCAATTATATATAGAATATCACTTGCTATCCTTTCTTGTAATTGTAATCTTTTAGCAACCATATCACAAACTCTTACTATCTTTGAAAGCCCTACAACCCTATCTGTAGGTATATAAGCTACTGCAATTTTCATATTATACATAAGTGCTAAATGATGTTCACAGTGACTAAATACTTCTATATCCTTAATCATAACTACGTCATTATTATCTCTATTTACAACTAGGTCATCTTCAAAAGTTACGTTAAATTTTTCCGCAATCTCATCATTTGTATAGTTTATACCTTCAAATACTTCTGAATAATAATTTGCAATTCTTTTAGGCGTATCTTTTAACCCTTCTCTTTCAGGATCTTCTCCTAAAGCTTTTAATATTTCTTTCATATGAAATTCAATTTTATTTTTATCAATCATTTTACCCTCCAAATTATTGCTTATTATATCATAAAAACCCTTATATTTCCAAAGAAAAAAAGTATACTAAAAGCATGCTTTTTTGTTCTAAAAATAATCAAAAATGGATTTTTCTTTCATTTTACTCTTGATTATTTCAAAAAATGGAGTTATAATATATCATAAGGAGGTTGATATGAAATATCTATTAATATCATTAATACTTTGTGCAACTATTATAGGAGCTGATGAAACTCAACCTGTAGACATAATAAATGACATTATAGTTAATCAAAGTGTTATTACTGAAAAAGTAGATGATTTCCCCAACATAACAGACAATATTAATGATTTAATTGTCACAAAAGAAGGAGATAAAACCGACAAAATTTTAAATGAGGCCTTTAAATATTTAGGTACTAAGTATGTATACGGCGCTTCAGGCCCTAACGCATTCGATTGTTCTGGATTTGTTAGGTATGTTATTTCTAAGAGTATAAATATTACTCTACCTAGAATTTCAACTGATATTGCTAATTTTAATGATAACAAACTTGATTATTCTGAATTGCAAAGAGGTGACTTAGTTTTCTTTGATACCCTTAATAAAGGTAAAATTTCTCATGTAGGAATTTACATTGGAGATAACGAATTTATCCACGCAGCAAGTGGTTCTAAAACAAGAAAAGTTACTATTTCTTCTTTTAGCACTTACTATAAGAATAAATTTAGATGGGGAATAAGAATTGTCTAATATGTAAGCCTATTAATTAATAGGCTTATTTAATTTTTTGAAACTTTTATTAATTTTAACATAAAGTATAAGAATATCACTCTATTTTTCCAAAATTCGTAATTAGGACCTACTGAATTAGAGACACTTTCTAAACCCTTGGGCATCTCCCCAACTAAGGATAAGCTCCTACATTTAGGGATTTGGACCTTAGTCCAAGATTTGAATGTTTGATTTTGAATTTTTTTGTCAAAAACTATTTTTTTTATTAAAAATAGAGTTGAAAGCTTTTAAAATAGATTGTTTTATATTTTTCAGTAAGCCCTAATTATTACATTAAAAAAAGCCTGCCATTCTTTATAAGAAACGACAAGCTTAATTATTTTATTTATTATTTAACAGAGATTTTTCCTTCTACTATACCTTTTTTAATTTCTTCTAATTTAGCTATTTTTTCTGCTCCAATTGCATCTTTTGTATATTGTAAATCAGTAATTCCTACTCCGTTGTCTACAAGACCAAATCTATGTTCTCCACCTTTAAATGTTCCAGCTTGAACGTCTTTAATTGTTTGGTAAACAGCAGTATCAACATTTTTTAACATAGAAGTTAATACTGTTCCTTGTGCTAATCCGTCTTGATTTCCATCTACTCCTATTGCATATACTTTAGCTTCTTTAGCAGCTTCTATAACCCCTATACCTGTTCCCCCTGCAGCATGATAAACTACATCTGCACCTTGTTTAATTAAAGATAATGCATTTTCTTTCCCTCTAACTGGATCATTAAAAGGATTATTTCCTGAAGTATATAAAACTCCTACTTTAATATCTTTATTTACATATTTAGCTCCATTTTCATAACCTGTTTGGAATTTTCTTATTAAAGGACTTTCCATTCCACCAACAAATCCAACACTTCCAGTTTTAGACATCATTGCAGCAAGTGCTCCAACTAAAAATGAACCTTCATCTTCAGAGAATACTAATGAACTAACATTTGGTAATGTACTTGTTTCATCAATTAAAGCAAATTTTACATCTGGATAATCTTTAGCTACTTTTTCTAAAGCATCTTTCATTAAGAACCCTGTTCCAATTACTAAATCAAATCCTTTTTCAGCAAATTTTCTTAAATTTTCTTCATCTTCTGAAGTTGATGCTGGTTCAACAGCTTTAAATTCAATCCCTAAATCTTTTTGAGCCATTTCTAATCCTCTATATGCAGAATCATTAAAAGATTTATCTCCTAATCCACCTATAGATAAAACAATTCCTACTTGTAATTTTTTACCTGTTTCTGCTGTTGTTTCTGCCTTAGCAGGTTCTGTTGCTTTTGCTTCTTCTTTTTTTCCTCCGCAAGCAGTTAGTAATAATGCTAACATTGCTAATAAAGCTAAAATCTTTTTCATTAAAATGTCCTCCTCGTTTTTTTATTTCAAATGACACAAAAAGTATACACTCTTTTAACCTTTATTTCAAGAGTTTATTAATTTTTTATCATCTTTTTTAGACTTTTTGTTCATTTATAAGACTTATAATTTATTTTTTTTATAGTTTATATATATTCAATCAAATAATGGCAGAGTAAATTCTATTTTAGTTCCTGAATTTAAACTACTTTCGCAATTTATTTTTTCTCCAATCATATCAATTATATTTTTTACAATTGTCAATCCTAGTCCTAATCCTTTTGCTCTATATTCATAAAGTCCTGAGTGATGGTAGTTTTCTTCTCCACCTACAAATAAAGCCTTATACATATTATTTTTTTCATATTCACTCATTCCTATACCTTGATCAACTATTCCTATAATTACCTTGTCTTTGTATTTGCTAATAGTTATTTTTATTGTTGCACCATCTTTAGAAAACTTAATTGCATTCATAAGAAGATTAAAAAGTATAAATTCAACCACTTTATTTTTATCAGTATATACCTTTTTTATTTCATCTCTATTTTCAATAAGTAATATTTGACTTCTTTTTAATAAAAATATCTCAACTTTTTGCGCTGCTTCTTGAATAATTTCTTCTAAATTATGTGGCTCTCTTTTAACAGACAGATTATCTTTTATTTCTGATGTAGCAAAAACCTCTAACATTTGCTCTATTAAAGTATTTAACCTAATTGATGCATTTTGCAAACCCATTGCTATTTTTTCAGAATTTTTAGCTCTTCCACTTGCTAATAAATCTGCATATGCATTGATTATTGTTCCTGGTGTCCTTAACTCATGACTAGATATTACTAAAAACTTTTTATTTAATGCATTTGCTTCCATTAATTTCTTATTACTAATTAAAAGTTCATTATTTTTTTGTTGAAGTTGCATATACAATGTAGAACTTTTCAAAAGATTATTGGAATGAGATATAAAAATATCTATAATTTCTTCACTTATATAATAATCTGGATTAAATTCAAAGACACCATATATTCCTTTAATGTCAAGATATTGCTTATCACAATAAAAATTTATATAAATTTTACCTTTATTAATTATATAGCTCTTTTCATTTAATTTTTGTTCAAACAATTCATCTAAAGTAAGCAAATTTTCAAGTTCTTGTCCCCACTTAAACACTTCATTTTCCATGTTTAAATAAGCGCCCTTGCCTTTTATAATTTTTATAAATTCTTCTGCAATAGTTTTATAAACTGTTTTTAATGAAAAAACTATACTTTTCTCTATTTCACTTATTGAATCTATTACATCTTCCAAAACTGTCTTACTATTTTTTATAACTCTAATTTGATTTTCTACTTTTTGTTCTAAAGACCATTTTGTAGTTAAAGACAAAACTGATTGTAAAAATTCTTCTTTTTCAAAAGGTTTTTTAAGATATAAAAATTTTTCTGGTTTACCAATTTTATTAATAAGTTCCTCTCTTTTTATATCTGTATATGCTGTAATTAAAATCATTTCAATATTAAAGTCTATTTTCCTAATTTCTTGAGCTGTTTTAAGCCCATCCCATCCTGGCATTCTCATATCTATTGCAACTAAAGAAAAAGGCTCTCCTATTTCTAAAGCCTTTTTCACTATCTTATAACCTGTTTCTCCGTCTGTAGCAGTGTAAACATCATAAATCTCACGACTTTTAGCCTCTTCTACGAACAAATCGTTTACCAAGTTTCTCATCTTATCGTTTATGCTAGAAAGATTATCTTCTTTAGTCAAAATTTTTTTTAGACTATTTAATATTTCTTCTTGATCATCAATAAGCAAAATTTTCCTATTAATCTCCAATATAATTCAACTCCCAAAACTATATTTTTACAACTAGTAATGTTATGTCATCTACTTGCTCATGACCTTCTTTAAAAACCTCAATCTCTTTTAGTATTTCTTCTTTTATTTGCTGAGCAGACTTATAGCTATTTTCTAAAAATACTTTCTTAAGCCTCTCTATCCCAAACAAATCTTTATTTTTATTCTCTGCCTCTGTAACCCCATCAGTATAATATAAAAGAATGTCTCCTTCATTCAATTTTATTTTACCTAATTTATATTTGTACCCTTCAGAAAAACCTATTGCTAATCCTTTAACATTTTCTTCTTCTACCCTTACTTCTCTAGCCCTGTAAACTAGTAAAGGGTTATGCCCCGCATTTGAATATGTAAGAACTTTTGTATTATTATCAAAATGGCTATGAAAAATCGTTACAAACATTTCATCATTCATATCTTTACACATGAAATTATTCAATTTTATAAGCATATCATCTACAGAATTATATGTGTAGCAAAGAGATTTTAATGTAGCTCTAATACTTGTCATTAAAAGTGCTGCTGGAATTCCCTTCCCACTAACATCTCCAATAGTCAAGAATACTGAATTATCATCTATAAAGTTATAATCATAATAGTCTCCACCAATTTCTTTTGCTGGCTGAAAAAATTCTGATAAATCTATATGAAACCCTAATTTAGTATCCTTAGGTAAAAGATTCTTTTGAATATTTGCAGCAATTGACAATTCTTTAGCTATTCTTTCTTTTATTGACAACTCAGAATACATAATAGAATTATTTAATGCTATGGCTACTTGCATTGCTAAATTCGAAATTGTCTCATAATTAGCTTCTTCCATATCATCATTCTCTTCGATTTCATTTATTATATATATAACTCCTATGTCTTTCCCTTTTAAAGCTAGTTTATAAAATATAGCTTTCTCATCATTCTCTTCGATTTCTTTTAATATTTTTTCATACAACTGATCTCTATTAGTTTGCTCTGCAACTTTATAGTTTCTGATACCTTTAATATTTCCTTTAAAAACTTTATTAACTAATCTATCATCTTCCCATAGATAAAGTGCTATTTTTTTTACATCAGCTAAAACAAAACATGCATCTAAAATAATTCCTATTATTTTATCAAGATCTAATTCTGAAAGAACTGTTTGTGCTATAGCGTTTAATTGAGATAAAGAATTTACTCTTTTTTCTAGTATTGTATTAGAGTATTCTAATTCTGTTGTCTTAGCTAGAACACTCTTATATGCTACGTTTAACTCTCTTTGATAAACATTTATTTCTTTAATAGATTCATTTAAAGCTTTTTCTTGTTCTTTAATGTCATTAATAAGTTCTTCATACTCATCTTTAAGCTCATCTCTTATTAAAGGATTGGTATCTCTTGTAGAAATACTATGTATCAAGTTTTCCATTTCTTCTAAAGCTATTTCATTTTGTCTTTTTATAAGTAATCCTGTTATTATCAAAGCAAATACAATGGTTATGGCTACTCCCATTATTTGGTACCTCCAAGAATATCATTAATCATTAGACTATTTTCTAAATTAACCATGTCTTCAAGTTTAATGTCTTTAACAATGATATTAAAACCATATTTTTCATAACTTCTTAACTCTTTATTTCCACCTGTAAAAAATAAATAACCATTATTTAATTTTTTATACCCTGTATATTTATTATTTTCTATAATTATTGCCTTTCCATTTATTTTATATTCTTCCTTTAAAAGAGCTTCTATATCACTTTCTTCTAATTTTTTTAAATATATTGGGATTGAATAATTACTTAAACTCTTGTCAAAAGGACTTGTATTTTTAATTTGAATATCTCTTTTCCCCCAATAAGAATCTTTTTTGTCTTCAACATAAGCTTTTTCAATTTCAAGTATAAATTGAATTGTTACTCTATTAAATATAGTAAAATTCTTTTTTCTTATGTCTTTAATCTCATCTACTAATGCTGATTTTTCTCTCTCTGTATAGATTCTATCGCTCGAATAATCTTTCCCTCTATCTAAGAAATTCAAAAGATACTCTACTTGAAAATTCAAATATTCTTGAGTCGTTTCTGAAAATTTTAAATTCTTTCTTCTTCCATCTTCTGAAAGTTTATTTTTTTCTTCTTCATTTAATGTTGATGCCGATTTTTCATAAATTTTCTCTTCTGAAAGTAAAAAAGTAGTGCTCATAAAGTTTATATCTTTATACAAATCTTCACTTATTAAAAAATTTACTTTTTCACCTTTTAAATAATATTTTTGAATTAAAATATTAAATTCTTCAAAAAAATCCTGCTTTCCCTTAAGGTCTTTTGGGTATTTCAACCTGTATATATTTACTTTATAATCTCCTTTTGAAATCAGCTTTTCATCATAAGGAGCTTTAAGTACATTACTTTTCTTCAAAACAATTTCTCTATTGCAACCTAGTGTAGTCAATACTAAAACTAGTAAAATTAATATCTTTCTCATTAAACTACTAACCTCATTATATAGATAAGTGAATTTTTTTTGTTATTCAAATCTATTCTTTCATCTTCTGTATCTACTATTGGTCTAAAAGGATTATCTGTTGCTTTAACAACTTTTGCTATTTTCCCATTACTTAATTTAACTTGAGCTCCAATTGAAAATAAACTCATATTTTCAAGTAATTTCTTTACTATATTTGTATCTACTTGTTTTGAACTCATTTGCATCAAATATGCTATTACTTCTTGAGGATCTTTTGCATCTCTATATTCTCTTGAAGATATTAAAGCAGTATATATATCTGCTATGCTTATAATCCTCACTATTTCTGGTAATTCCTCACCTTTTACTCTATTTGGGTAACCTTCTCCATCTATTCTTTCGTGATGAAATTTAGCTGCAAGTTGCACAACTTCTTCCTCATTCCTTAAAAGATTCTCTCCATCTAATGTATGTTTTCTAATTATTTCCATTTCCTTATCATTCAATTTATCTTTTTTATTGATTATCTCATTATCTATTGAAAACATTCCCACATCATGCAATAAAGCTGCTTTCCCTAATAATCTTAGTTGATCTTTATCATATCCCAATTTTTTACCAATACTTAATGCAATTATTGTACTTTTTATTGAATGATCGTACAAATAATTTTCTTCACCCCTCATACTTAACAAAGTCAAAAATATATCTTTACTTTTTTCTAAATTAGCAATTGTGTCTATAATCATTGTATCTACAGCTTTTATATCAACATTCCCATTTAATGCTTTTGTAAAAACTTCTTTAGCTTTTACCCTAGTTTCTTGATAAACTTTTTCAAATTCTTCTTTTATTACTTTTTCTTCTGTCTGAATTTTATTAAGTTCTTGTTCTTTCCCATCTAAAATTTCTACCTCACTAATTTTATAATTTTCTAATCTTTCAATACTTTTAGATGTTATTTCTTGTCCTTTTTCCATTAATATTTTGTTATCAGAGAAAACTGGATTTTTTAAAATCATCCCTTCTTTTAAGTCTAATACTTTTATTTTCATTTTTCCCCCTCTTCTAGTTCCTTTTGGACTATGTCTCTTATTTTGTGAATATCAAAAGGTTTTGGTATAAATCCGTTAATATCAATTTTCATATTTTTTATAACATCTTCCATGCTATGAAATGCACTTATTAAATATATAGGAATATTTGGATATAATTCCTTTATTTTAGGCAAGACATCTAACCCATTTATATTAGGAAGCTGTATGTCTAAAAAAATTAAACTAATCTCTTCTTTTTCTAGTATTCTTAATCCCTTTTCAGCTCTTGCTGCTTCAAAATAATTACACTCCATATCTGAAACAACTTCTTTTAATAATGCTCTCACTGTACTTTCATCGTCTATTACTAATATACTCTTAATTTCCAACATCCCCTTTTAAAACTTTATTCAAATTTTCTATAACTTTATCAGATATAATTTCTCTAAGTTCTTCATAAGAAGCTTCTTTTATTTTTTGAACACTTCCAAATCTTTTCAAGAGTTCCTTACGTCTTTTTTCCCCAATTCCTTCTACCTTATCAAGTTCACTACTTATAACTCTTTTACTTCTCAATTTTCTATGATATGTAATTCCAAATCTATGGGCTTCATCTCTTAATCTTTGAAGTATTTTTAATGTTTCCCCTCTCTTACTAAAAATATAAGGTTCACTTTCTCCTAGTTTAAAGATTTCTTCTTCTCTTTTAGCAATACTTATAAGTTCTATCTTCCCATACAAACCTAAATTATAAATAATTTCTCCACAAGCATTTAATTGCCCCTTTCCACCATCAATTAAAAGTAAATCAGGATAGTCTTTTTCTTCTAATTTACTAAATCTTCTTGTCATAACTTCTCTCATCATTTCAAAATCGTCAGGAGTTGATTTAGTCCTAATTTTGAACTTTCTATATTCTGAACTCTTCTTTTTCCCATCTATAGCAACAGACATGGAAGCTACTGCGTCACTCCCTTGGATATTTGATATGTCATAACATTCTATTCGCCTTGGATATTTTTTCAAATTTAATGTCTTAAACAATTCAACTAAAGCCTCTTCTGAGACTTTCTTACTGTTATAATATTTTTCTATATCTTTTTCTAGATTTAATAGAGCCATCTCCACCAGTTCTTTTTTCCTACTTTTAATTTTTGGAAAAAATAATTTTCTAGTCTTTTCTTCTTTTAATAAAAGCCAATTTTCTAAAAGAGTAGAATTTTCTTCATCTTTATCCTCAAAAACAATATTTTTAGGCATAGGATGTTTACTATAAAAATCTGTAACTATATTAATAAAAATATCTTCTTTATAAAGCTCATCTATTTCTTGATTAAGTGATAGCTTCCCTACTATTTTACCTTCTCTTATGGTTAAAACGCAAATAAAAAGTCTAACATTTTCTATTTTATATACAAAAATGTCTTCATCCAAATCTTTTCCTAATTCCGAAATCTGGCCTTGTTTCAATTTTTCAATTTCTTTTATTTTTTCTCTATATAAAATTGCTCTTTCAAAATCCATATTTCCACTTGATTCTTGCATTTTTTCATTATAAAATAAGAGTACTTTTTTTATATCTCCTCTTAAAAAATCCCTTAATTCTCTCATTGTTTCTTCATATTCTTTTTCTATATTTTTATATACACATGGTCCTAAACATAATTTCATATGATATTTTAAACAAGGTCTATCATATATTTTATTCATATCTCTATTACAATCTCTTATTGGAAAAGTTTTCTTTAATACTTTCATCCATCCATATATACCCAAAGGATAAGGTCCAAAATAATTAGAATTTTTATCTTCAAACGACTTTGTTGTCCTGATCACTTCTATTTTAGAAAACTTCTCTTTACTAATTTTTACATAAGGATACGTTTTTTCATCTTTAAGTAAAATATTATATTTAGGTTGATGTTTTTTAATTAAGTTATTTTCAAGAATAAGCGCATCTGCTTCAGAGTTACATATAATATATTCAATTTTTTCAACTTTTCTTACTAATTCCTTAGTTTTATTATCTTGATGCTCTCTATTAAAATATGAACTTACCCGTTTTTGTAAATTTTTAGCTTTTCCTACGTATATTATCTCTCCTTCTTTTTTCATTAAATATACGCCAGGATTATCTGGAAACTCTTTTACAATTTCTAACATAATTTATCCACTACTTTTCTACATCTCTATGATGTTTCATTACCTCAAAAGTATTGCTTTTTTTATAATAGTCATATAGTTCATTTACAAAAGTAACTGACCTATGTTTCCCTCCTGTACATGCAATACCTATAGTCAAATGAGATTTTCCTTCTTTTATATACTTAGGAATTAAATAATCTAACATATCTGTAAGTCTTTTAAAAAACTCTTTACTCTCATCAAAACCCATTACATAATCTCTTATTTCCTTTTGATTCCCTGTTTTTTCTTTTAGCTCAGGTATATAATAAGGATTTGGTAAAAATCTTAAATCAAATAGTAAATCCATTGCAATAGGAAGTCCGTGTCTAAACCCAAAGGAGAATATGCTTAATGTTAATTGTTTTTCTCCACTCTCTGAAAATTCTTCTAGGCGCTCAACTAATTCTTTCTGTGTTAACTCCGAAGTATCTATTACAAAATTAGCCTTAATTCTTAAATCACTTAACCTACTTTTTTCTTCATTTACTTTTTCATTTAAAGTTGTAAATTCTCTTATAGGATGCTTTCTTCTTGTTAAATTAAATCTACTAATTATAACTTCACTTTTTGCATCTAAAAAAAGTATTTTGTATTTTATTTGCATTTTTTTTAACTCTAAAAGTGCAGAAAAAACTTCAGATACATCTTCATATGATCTAAAATCTATTACAACTGCTAACTTAGGAACCTTTTTCTTATTATCTCCATAAGTTTCACAAAGTTTTGGTAAAAAAATCACAGGCAAATTATCTATAGCTAAATAACCTCTATCTTCAAAAAAATTTATTGCTGTAGATTTTCCTGCTCCAGAAATTCCAGTTATAATAATCAATTCTTCTTTCATTTTGCACCTCTTAAATTTATATAGTGAAAAGGCGGATAAATATCCGCCAATTATAATTCTGTTTCTTCTATTCCTTGTAACATTTCTATTTCTTCATCAGACAATATTCTTTCAACATCAAGTAAAATAAGTAGTCTATTTTCAGTTTTTGCAATTCCACTTATGAACTTTCCGTTTACTCCTGCTACTATTTTAGGAGGGTTTTCTATCAATGATGTTGGTATTTTCTCTACTTCAGAAATTTGATCTACCATTACTCCAAATAAAACTTCTCCAGATTTTAATATTAAGATTTTCCAGTTTTCATTAATTTCAATATCTGGAAGTCCAAATCTTCTTCTCATGTCAATAATTGGAATTATTTCTCCTCTTAAATTAACTATCCCCTGTACAAAATCAGGAGTATTTGGAAGCTTTGTTATTTCAGTCATTTTTACAATTTCTTTAACTTGTAATATAGGCACTCCATAATACGTGTTGTTTAACATAAATACTGCTACTTGTATTTCTTCTACCGTTTTCTTTACTTGATCCATCTTTGTTCCCTCCTAATTTTTAGGCATTTATTACATTCTATTTACTGTTTTTATTCCTAACAATTCTAACCCATCTTTTATCACTTTTCCAGTTTTTTTAGCAAGTAAAAGTCTTGATTTTAAAAGTTCTTGATTTTCTTCTTTTAAAATTGGTATTGCATTATAAAATGTATTAAATTTCTTAGCTGTTTCAAAAATATAATCTGCTACTAAATTTGGTTTATTACTATTTGCGGCACTAATTACTATTGTTGGAAACTGTAGCAAAGATAAAGCCAAATTTCTCTCTGAAGCTTCTATTAAATTTAACTTATTCCCAATGTCTTCTATTCCTTGCTCTTTTGCTTTTTTCAATAAGCTTTGAACTCTAGCATACACGTATTGTAAATATGGAGACGTATTCCCTTCAAAACTTAGTATTTTATCCCACTCAAAAATTATTGCTGATTGCCTATTTTGAGATAAATCAGCATACTTAACTGCTCCAACTCCAACTACTTCGGCAATATTGCTTTTCTCTTCTTCTGATAATGTTGGATTTTTAATATTTACAATTTCATAAGCTCTTTTAACAGCTTCATCCAACAAGTCTGTTAATTTTATTACATTTCCTTTTCTACTAGAAAAAATACCATCTGCAAATCTCATAATACCAAACCACACATGAGATTTTTCTTCATTCCATTCTAACATTTCTGTTATCTTAAATATTTGTCTAAAATGATCTTGTTGCCTCTCATCTGTAACATAAACAATTTTATTTATGTCATAATTTTCTTTTCTATATTTGATTGTTGCCAAATCACTTGTAGCATATAAAAAAGCTCCATCTTTCTTTTGCACTATACATGGATGTAAATTATCCTTTTCATCAAAAAATATTACTTGTGCACCTTGATCTTCTTTTACTATATTTTTTTCTTTAAGTAAGTCTATTATTCCAGGCATCATGTCATTATAAAATGACTCTCCATTATAAGTATCAAAAGATATATCTAATCTATTGTAAACTTTTTCATATTCATCTAAAGAAACTCTTATAAATTCCTTCCAAAGAGTACTATTTTTCTCATCTCCTTGTTGAAGTTTTACTAGTTCTTCCCTCGCTAAGTCTTCTAACTCTGGATTTTCTTCCGCTCTATTTGAAAACTCTACATATATTCTTTCAAGCTCCTCTATAGCTTCTTTTCCATAGGCCTCTTGGTTCAACCAGTTATTATATCCTACAATCAATTTACCGAATTGTGTTCCCCAATCTCCTATGTGATTATCAGCTACTACATTATACCCCAAATATTTATAAATCCTTTTTATTGAATCACCTATTACTGTACTTCTTAAATGCCCTATATGCATTCTTTTAGCTATGTTTGGAGAAGAATAATCAATTATTACATCACCTTTTCTATCAATAAAATCAAACTCAAAATTCTCTTCACCAATTTTCACTATTTTTTCAGATAAAAATTCATTTTTAACAAATATATTTATAAATCCTGGTCCAGCTATTTCAAGCTTTTCTATAATATCATTCATTTCTAAATTATCTAAAATTGATTGGGCTATGCTTCGTGGATTTAATTTTAAAAGTTTTGAATTTACCATTGCAAAATTTGTTTGGTAATCTCCAAATTTCTCATTATTTGTTGCCTGTATTTGAACACTTTCAAAGTCCACTTCTTTATATATATTTTTAATAGTGTTTAAAAATATACCTTCAATCTCTTTTTCAATTAATCTCATTATTTCAGCTCCCAATTTTTTTTAAATATTAAAATTAAGAATAAAGTTTCCCTTATTCTTAATACATTTCTTTTTTATTTACTTAATGCCCTAGACACCCTTAAGTGTTTCTGGTCCGTAAACCAAAACCACGTGGCAGTCAGTTATTCACAGCATACAGGGTTCGTATAAGTGAACACTTATCGTAACTTTTCTGAGTTACTGTAAAAAGAGCCAACCCCAATCTAAAGAATGTTAGGCCAGAAGCTCGATTAAGGGCTATTGCCTAGGGACTTATATATATGTTATATCGGATAATAAGAAAAAAATCAACCTTTATTTTCTTACATCTTCAATCTTTATTGATTTTCTTCTCTTTTTGCTGTACTTAAAATTTTTAACTCTTCCAATTGTTTTTCATCTACATATCCTGGTGCTTCTGTCATTAAACACTGACCTTTATTAGTTTTAGGGAATGGTATTACATCTCTTATTGATGTTTCTTTCAATAAAACCATTAAAAATCTATCCACACCATAAGCCATTCCACCGTGAGGTGGAGCTCCATATTTAAATGCTTCTAAGAAAAATCCAAATTTTTCTCTAGCTTCTTCTTGACTCATTCCTAATAGCTTAAATATTTTCTCTTGAACCTCTTCTTGATGGATTCTTAAGCTTCCTCCACCTATTTCAAACCCATTTAATACCATATCGTAAGAGACTGTTCTAACCTTTTCTGGCGTTGTTTCTAATAAGTCTACATCTTCTTTTTTAATTGCTGTAAACGGATGATGCTGAGCCTTATATCTATTTTCTTCTTCTGACCATTCTAATAACGGGAAATCAACTACCCATAAGAATTTAAACTCATTTTCATTATATAAATTCAAATCTTTTCCTAATTTACTTCTTAAAGCTCCTAAAGTATCATAAACAACTTTAGGTTTATCTGCTACAAAAAATAAAATATCTCCATCTTTTGCATCAAATTTATCTATTATTTCTTTTAATTCTTCTTCTTTAAAGAATTTTGCTATTGGAGATTTTATTTCTCCACTTTCAATTTTTATATATGCTAACCCTTTTGCCCCATATATTTTTGCAAATTCTGTATAATCATCTATTATTTTTCTAGAGAATTTTTCAGATACTCCTTCTGCTTTTATTCCTCTTAAATAACCACCATTTTTAACTGTTTCATTAAAAGCTTTAAACTCACATTTTAAAGCTAAGTCACTTAAATCTTCTATCATCATTCCAAACCTTGTATCTGGCTTGTCAGAACCATATTTATCCATAGCATATTGATATGTAATTCTATCAAACGTATAATTTATTTCTTCTCCTGTAACATCTCTTGTCACTTTTTTAGCTAGTTCTTCCATCGTTTCCATAAATTCATCTTCTGTTATAAAAGACATCTCTATGTCAAGTTGCGTAAATTCCAATTGTCTATCAGCTCTTAAATCTTCATCTCTAAAACATTTTGCTACTTGATAATACTTTTCTATTCCTGAAATCATAAGAATTTGTTTAAATAATTGTGGAGATTGAGGTAAAGCAAAAAACTTTCCTTCATTTGTTCTTGATGGAACTAAGAAATCTCTTGCTCCTTCTGGAGTTGACTTTGTTAAAATTGGAGTATCTACATCTAAAAAATCTTTATTATTAAGGTACTCTCTCATTGAGAATAACATTTTATTTCTTTTAACTATATTATTAAGCATTCTAGGCCTTCTAATGTCCAAATATCTATAAGTTAGTCTCATATTTTCACTTAAATTAACTTCATCAGATATTTCAAAAGGAAGTACTGACGATTTGTTAACAATTTCTAAACTATCTGCAAAAACTTCTATATTCCCTGTTGGAATATTTGAATTTTTACTGTATCTTTCTTCTACCACTCCTGTTACTGTTATAACATACTCAAACTTTAAAGAACTAGCCATTTCCATTAATTCTGAACTAACTTTTTCTGGATTAAAAACTATTTGAGTCTTCCCATATCTATCTCTCAAATCAACAAATATTAAGCCCCCTAAGTCTCTTCTATTGTCAACCCATCCACTTAATTTTACTTTTTCACTTATATTTTTTTCTCTTAATTCACCTAAATTATGTGTTCTGTAGTACATATTATCCTCCAATTTTTCTAAATTAACTTATTTTCAACTTCAGAAAGTAAAATTTCTTCTTGTTCTCCTTTAGTAAAATCTTTAATAACTATTTTACCTTCATTTAATTCATTTTCTCCTAAAATCAATACTTTTTTAGCACCAAATTTATCTGCTCTTTTCATTTGTGCTTTCATAGATTTAGACTCATACTCTATTCCTACTTCAATTCCTAAATTTCTTAATTTTTGAGTTAATTTAAACGCTTCTATTTTCGTTTCCTCACCTAACCAAACAAAAAATACTTTATTTTTTTCATTAAAATGATTTTCACTTAATAAAAGCATTAATCTTTCAACTCCCATAGCAAATCCAAAGGCAGGCGTTTCTTTCCCTCCCATTTGCTCAACAAGAGTATCATAACGGCCTCCTGCTAAAACCGTCCCTTGAGATCCTAATTTATTAGTAACTATTTCAAACACAGTATTACTATAATAATCTAACCCTCTAACAAGGTTTGTATTTACAACATATTTCACTCCAAATATATCCAAAAATTGCTTTACTACATCAAAATGATTTTTTTCTTCTTCGTTTAAATAATCCAATAAAATTGGAGCTTCTTTAACTTCCTCTTTACATGAAGGAACTTTACAATCTAAAACTCTTAAAGGATTAGACTCATATCTATTTTGACAATCAGCACAAAGTTTTTCTTTTTTCGGTGTTAAAAAGTTAATAAGTGCTTCTCTATATTTTAATCTTGTTTCTTTCCCGCCAATAGAATTTATTTGTACTTCTAAATCTTCTATGTTAATTTTTTTCAAAAACTCAAATGCCATCGATATTATTTCTGCATCTAAAATTGGATCTTTTTTCCCTAGTACTTCTACCCCAATTTGATTAAATTCTCTGTACCTTCCTGTTTGTGGTCTTTCATATCTAAACATAGAACCGTGATAATACCATTTTGTTACATCTTCTAACGCAAATATTTTATGCTCTAAATATGCCCTAACAACTGCTGCTGTTCCTTCTGGTCTTAATGTACAACTTCTTCCACCCTTATCTTCAAAAGTATACATTTCTTTTGAAACAACATCTGTTCCTTCTCCTATACCTCTTTTGAATAAATTTGTTTCTTCAAATATAGGAGTTATTATTCTACTAAATCCATATTTTTCAAAATAATCTCCTGCAATTTTAACTACATAATCATATTTTTCGGAATCTTTTCCAAAAATATCTTTTGTTCCTCTAACAGCCTTTATATTCATCTCTATTCCTTTCAACTAAAAAGTTTTTTTCCACACACTTTTTTTTGAGCCATCCTTAGCTTCAACTTGTCCATTTAAATAAACATCTGCATTATTTATATTCCCTATTTTTACAAAAATTTGATCTGTTTCTGCTCCTTCAAAATTTAAAACTTCTCCTGCAGAAAACTCTCCTTCTTTTTCTCTCTTCCCATTAATAAATATTTGAACCCAAGTTTTCCCAAGAATTTTTACTTCAACTTTTTTATTAACTACTTTTTCTACTGCCTGTGAAGTTACCTCCTCAATTTCATCCTCTGAAATATTAGCAACTTTTTTATCTTTATCATTTTCTTCTACAATTTGATTTTCATGTTCTTCTGCTATTTCAACTATATTCTCTGCTTTATTTTGCGATTTTAAATCAATTATATGAACTACTTTTAATGAAATAATTGCCATTACAATAATTGCTATTATCCCTAAAAAAATATTTCTTTTATTAAGTTTTGTATCTACTTCTTCAAAAACTTCTTTTTCTTCTTCTTTTTCTATTCCTTTTGCCTCATTATATTTTTCAAAAAGTTCGTTTAAATCTAATTCTAATAATTCTCCATAAGTTCTTAACATCCCTTTTTCATATATAACTCCAGGCATATCATCAAAATTTTCTTCTTCCATATCTAATATATATCTTTTTTGAATTTTTGTTTCATGTGCTACTTTTTCTATTGTTAACCCTTTTGCTTCCCGAGATGCCTTTAAAAATTCTCCCAAAATTCTACTCATAAATCTTCCCCCAAAATTTTTCTAATTTTTCTTTAATCATGTTTTCATTTCTGTTATTATTTGGTCTATAATAATTTTTATTTATTTCCATATATTTTTGTTTAACAAAGTTATTTTCATAATTATGTGGGTACTTATAAAGTTTTTTATTTTCATTTCTTAAATGAATAGGAACTTCTTCTACCAATCCATTTTCTATATCTTTAAATACACTCCCTATAGCATTATAAGCGCTATTAGATTTTGTAGATATTGCTAAATATATCGTAACTTCCGAAAGTATTATGCGTACTTCTGGCATTCCAATTTTTTCTGTTGCACTCATAGCATTATTAGCCATTGTCAATGCTTCTGGATTTGCTAAACCTATATCCTCTGCCGCATGGACCATTAGCCTTCTTGCTATATATCTTGGATCTTCTCCCCCTTTTAACATACGCCCAAGCCAATAAACTGCGGCATCTGGGTCACTTCCTCTAATACTTTTTATAAAAGCAGAAATTATATTGTACTTATCTTCTTTTTTATTATAGTACTCTTTTCTACTCCCTAATAAATCTTTTATTTCCTCTTCTGTTACTTCTGTTCCTATTTCTCTAATCAATTCTATATAATTAATAGCTGTTCTTCCGTCTCCAAAAGATAATTCACTTATATACTCTACAAGTTCTTTTGAAATTTTTAAATCTATTTTTTCTATAGAGTTGACAATTAAACTTTTTATTTCATCTTCAGTAAGTTTATAAAATTCAAAAAGCATAACTCTTGAAATTAAAGCATTATTCAAAATATAAATTGGGTTTTCTGTTGTGGCTCCTATGAGAATAAAGCTTCCTTTTTCAACATATTCTAGTAAAATATCTTGTTGACTTTTATTGAATCTGTGTATCTCATCTAAAAAAACTATTGTCTTTTTATCATAGAGTTTGAGCTTCTCTTCTGCATTTTCAGCTTCTCTTTTTATATCATTTATCCCTGAACTTGTAGCATTTAAAGAAACAAAATAACAATCAAGCATCTGAGATATTATCATGGCTAAAGAGGTTTTCCCTGTACCAGGACTACCATAAAAAATTGAAGAAACTAATTTCCCTCTTTTTAATAGTTTTCCAAGTATACTATTTTCTCCAATTATATGCTTTTGCCCAACAAAATCTTTTAAATTAGACGGCTTAAGCAAATAAGATAATGGCCTATTCTGATTATTCGAAAATAGTGTTTCCATAATTTCCTCCAAGATAAGTTTGAAAAGCTAAAATATTTTAAAAAACAACTCTCTGTTTTAGTAAATAAAGCTTAAAAAAAGGTATGCAAGGTGCATACCTTTTTCTATTACTTTGAAATTAAGTATTGTAATAAAGTTAATACTAAAAATGTTGCTCCTAAGTACATAGTAATTTTTAAAAGAGGTCCTCCATCTTCCGAAACTCCGAATAATGAATTAGAACCAGCTCCTCCTCCTGTCATCCCATGACTTCTGTCTGGTTGAATAAGAACTACTATTACAAATGCAACTGATACTATATAAATTAGTATATTTATTAATGTTTGCATTATTTCCTCCTATTTTTTTATTAGAGACTCTCCATCCATTTCAACTGGTTTTTCTATCCCTAATATATCTAACATAGTTGGTGCTAAATCTGCTAATTTCCCATTTTCTTTAAGTTCTACACCTTTATATTCATTAGAAACTAGTAATAATGGCACTTGATTTGTTGTATGTTGTGTAAATGGAACTCCTGTAACTGGGTCTACCATTAAATCAACATTCCCATGATCTGCTGTTACTAATAATGAACCGTTTTTCTCTAATATTTTGTCTGCTATTTTCCCTAAGCATTCGTCTACAACTGCTACTGCTTTCTTAGCTGCTTCAACAACTCCTGTATGTCCTACCATATCTGGATTAGCATAGTTCATAATAACTACATCATATAAATCTTTGCTCAAAGCTTCTAACACTTTATCAGTAAGCTCGTATGCACTCATTTCAGGCTGTAAATCATATGTTGCTACTTTTGGTGATGGAACAAGTATTCTATCTTCACCTTCAAATTGAGCTTCTACCCCACCATTGAAGAAGAATGTAACATGTGCATATTTTTCTGTTTCTGCTGTTCTAAGTTGTGTTAATCCTGCTTTTGAAACTACTTCTCCAAATGTTTTATTAACATCATCATCTACATAAGCAATTTTAGCTTTTAATTTCGAATCATATTGTCTCATGCAAACAAAATCAACTTTTGGATATTGACCTCTAGCAAAACCATCAAATTCTGGATCTAAAAATACTCTTGCCAATTGTCTTGCTCTATCAGGTCTAAAATTAAAAAATATAAAAGCATCTCCTTCATTTATTTTCCCAATAGCATTCCCTGCTGCATCCGATATTACTGTTGGTTTTATAAACTCATCCACAACATCTTCTTCATATGATATTTCAATTGCTTTTTTAGCAGAAAGTTGTTTATCTCCTTCTCCAAAAGCTATTGCTCTAAAAGCTTTTTCTGTCCTATCCCAGTTACTATCTCTATCCATTGCTGTATATCTTCCAGATACAGTTGCTACTTTCCCTAATCCTATTTCTGTTAAAGCATTTTCTAATTTTTCTAAAAATCCTAATGCTGATTTTGGTGCTGTATCTCTTCCATCTGTAATCGCATGAATAAATACTTTTGGTACACCTATTTTTTTAGCCATGTCTACTAAACCAATTAAATGATCTATATGAGAATGTACTCCACCATCTGATAGTAATCCTGTAAAATGAACTGCTTTCCCATTTTCTTTTGCTTTTTCCATTGTTTCTTTTAAAACAGGATTTTCTAATATTTCTCCTGTTCTAATTTCTTTAGAAATTTTTACAAGTGGTTGATATATAACTCTTCCTGCTCCTAAATTTAAATGTCCAACTTCTGAATTTCCCATTTGTCCATCTGGTAATCCTACATATTCTCCTGCAGCATTTATTCTTGTATTTGAATATTCATTTGATAATCTCTCAAAGTTTTTTGGATGAACTTCTCTAATTGCATTAACTTCATTTAAATTATCGTTAATCCCCCATCCATCTAAAACCATTAACATAACTGGTTTTTTCGCCATTTTCTCCACCTCTTCTTAGAATATATAAAATTTAGCTCAGAAAAATCTGAGCTTAAAATTTAATTATAAAGCACCTTTAACAACTATTGCAAATGTATCTGCATCTAAAGACGCTCCTCCAACTAATCCACCATCAATATCTTCTTTTGCCATTAATTCTGCAGCATTTGCAGCATTCATTGACCCTCCATATTGAACCGTTATTTCTGCAGCTGTTTCTGCATCATACATAGAAGTTAATAATTTTCTAATAAACGCATGAACTTCTTGTGCTTGTTCTGGCGTTGCTGTTTTCCCTGTCCCTATTGCCCAAACTGGTTCATAAGCTACTACAACTTTTGCAGCTTCTTCTTTTGTTAATCCTGCAAATCCACCTCTTGTATGATCTTCTACTACTGCTTCTGTATTTCCTGCTTCTCTATCTTCTAATTTCTCTCCAACACATAAAATTGGTGTTAAACCATGAGCTAAACAAGCTTTTACTTTCTCATTTACAAACTCATTAGTTTCTCCATAATATTCTCTTCTTTCAGAATGTCCTAAAATTACATAGTTAACTCCAATAGCTTTTAACATTACAGGTGAAATTTCTCCTGTGTAAGCTCCTGAATCTTTAGGATTACAGTTTTGTGCAGCTATTTCTACATTTGTACCTTCTACTGCCTTAACTGCGTCAGATAATGTTGTGAATGGAGCTCCAATAACTACTGATACTCCTTTAATATCTGCTATGTTAGCTGCTAATTTTTTTAAAGTTTCAACTGCTTCTGCATTTGTTTTATTCATTTTCCAGTTTCCTGCTACTATTTTTCTTCTCATTATGCCTCCTAAATGTAATTATAATACTTTCACATTTTAACATATGTACTAACATTTTTCAAATAAATATTTTTTCGCTATTCAAACTATTTTTTTCTGTTAATATTATTAAATTTTTCCTTTCGCTTTCCTCTTTACTATATTT